>DATJDE010000345.1:0-5860 GCA_035497595.1 Rhizomicrobium sp.
TTGCGATGGGTCATGAAGGCATGCGGTCCTCTCTGGTGTCGCGGGAAGTGATTGCGGATTCCGTCGAACTCACCATGCGTGGCCATTGCTATGATGGGCTAATCGGCATCGCAGGCTGCGACAAGAGCTTGCCCGGCATGATGATGTCGATGCTGCGCCTCAACGTGCCCAGCGTCTTTTTGTATGGCGGCTCGATTATGCCCGGCCGCGTGAAGGGCAAGGACGTGACGGTCGTCGATATTTTCGAAGGCGTGGGGCAGTTCGCGGCAGGCAATATGTCGGTGTGCGATCTTACCGAACTGGAACGCCACGCCTGCCCCGGAGCGGGCGCTTGCGGCGGCCAATACACTGCAAACACCATGGCATGCGTTGCCGAAGCGATTGGTCTGGCCCTGCCATATTCTTCAGGGCCGCCGGCAGAGGTACTGGCGCGTGATGATTTTGCGCTAAAGGCAGGGCAAGCGGTGATGCATTTGCTGGCGAAGAATATTCGCCCGCGTGATATCTGCACGCGCAAGGCCTTTGAGAATGCTGCCGCGATTGTGGCCGCGACCGGCGGGTCAACCAATGCCGTTTTGCATCTTCCGGCCATGGCAAACGAAGCGGGTATCAAGTTCGATTTGTTCGACGTTGCGGAAATCTTCAAGCGCACGCCTTATCTCGCATCGTTGAAACCGGGCGGGGCCTATGTCGCCAAAGATATGTGGGAGGCCGGTGGCGTGCCAATGTTGATGCGCACGCTGCTCGACGGTGGCTACATCGATGGATCGTGCATGACCGTGACCGGCAAGACGATTGCCGAAAATCTAAAAGACGTGAAATTCAATCCGAACCAGAAGGTCATGCGCGCCTATGACAACCCGCTGGCGCCGACAGGTGGTGTGGTTGGTTTGCGCGGCAACCTGGCGCCAGAAGGTGCCATTGTGAAGATCGCGGGGCTAAAGCATCTGCACCATCGCGGACCGGCGCGCGTTTTCGATTGCGAAGAAGATGCGTTTGCCGCTGTTCAGGCACGCGATTACAAAGAAGGCGATGTTCTCGTCATCCGCTGGGAAGGCCCCAAGGGCGGGCCAGGCATGCGCGAAATGCTGTCCACCACAGCGGCCCTCTATGGTCAGGGCGTTGAAAACATCGCGTTGGTTACCGACGGCCGCTTTTCCGGCGGTACACGCGGTCTTTGCGTTGGCCATGTGGGGCCGGAAGCCGCCGATGGCGGCCCGATTGCTTTGTTGAAAGATGGTGACATCATCACCATCGATGCCGACAAGGGCACAATGGATGTGGAGGTTTCCGATGAAGAGCTTGGTGAACGTAAAAAAGCATTCAAACTGAAACCGCCAGCCTATGGTTCCGGTGCGTTGTGGCGCTATTCCAAGACCGTGGGCCCTGCACGTTACGGCGCCCTGACGACGCCTGGCGCAGCAGATGAGATCCGCTGTTACGCCGACATCTGAACGGGAGCCAATGACAAAACTTCTATCGCGCATGATGCGGGCAGCGGACGTAGCAGCCAATGCAATAGGATTCCGCCCACGCCCGCTCGTAACCGAGATGATGGTTGCGGAGGCGGAAACACGCGCGGGCCGTTCGTTTAAAGATCGCTCGTTTATGCGGCCGCTGCATATCCTGCTCAAAGCCTACAATGAAGAAGCGGATTTGAGCCTGTTCGGCGGCCTTGCAGTGAAGTGGGATATCGCCCGTTTTCTTGCCAACCTTCTGAGGCTGGAGGAGGAAGAGGAAAAGTCGCCTGCTATTTTGAACGAGCCCGTTGAACAACCCATATTCATCACCGGGCTGCCGCGTAGCGGCACGACATTCCTCCATACTTTGCTCGCACAGGATCGCGGCAACCGCGTTCCGCTATCCTGGCAAACCATCTATCCCTATCCGCTAGCAAAAGATGTTCGTCATGACGGGCGGCAGGCAAGGGTGAATCAACAGTTCCGGATGTTCGAACGCCTGTCGCCGGGGGTGGGTTCCTTGCATCCGCTTGCCGCCAGCACGCCGCAGGAATGTACCGAAATAACAGCACATGTTTTTCAGAGCCTGCGCTTCGATACCACGCATTTTGTACCGTCTTATCAGCAATGGCTGATCGCAGAGGGGCATCTGGAAGCCTTTCTCTTCCACAAACGCTTCCTGCAACATCTCCAGTATCAGGCCGGCCGGGGCCAGTGGGTTTTGAAATGCCCGGATCATGTGTTCACGCTTGCCGCGATTAAAGAGGTGTATCCTGATGCACGGTTTGTATTTGTGCACAGAGATCCGCTGAGTGTTTTGCCATCTGTGGCAAAGCTCACTGAACTTCTGCGTGCGCCGTTCACGCGCACGTTGGACCGCCATCAAATAGGGCAGCAGGTCAGCGAGCGCTGGGTAGAAGGCGCGGGGCTGATCGCATCGGATGTCGAGCCAACAGACCGGATTTTCCACGTCCACTACCAGTCTTTGATTGCCGATCCGGTCGGTATAATTTCTGCGCTATACGAACACTATGGAATGGAGTTCGGGGCGCAGGCGCGTACAGATATCGAAGAATTCATCCGCAAAACCCCGCGTGGTGGCTATGGTGTCAACCGCTATGACTTTGAAGATTCTGGTCTGGACCCAGCTGCACTGCGCGAACAGTTTCGCCCTTATATGACGGCGTTCGGGATAGAGAGTGAATGGAAAATACGAGAAAATCCCACAACAGTCGGATTGAAACCCGCATGAAGGTCTTCGCGGCTTTGGCGTTTGCGGCCGGGTCGGCGGTGCTTGGCTGGTTGCTGGTGCATTTCGGTATCGCGCCTATCAGGGCAGCGTGGGAAGCCCTGGGCTTTTCGGGGCTTGCCATTGTGGTGGCAGCGCATTTGCCGGTGGCCGGATTTCTGGGCCTTGCCTGGTGGTCGCTCGGGCGCGATTTGCCGGGCGTGTCTCCTGCGAAGTTCATCGGGGCACGGCTGGTACGCGATGGTGCTGCGGAAATTCTGCCGTTTTCGCAAGTCGGCGGTTATGTTTTCGGCGCGCGCGCTTTGACGCTCTCCGGCGCGTCGGTTTTCTTTGCTGCTATTTCTACGGTTGTCGATCTGGTGATTGAGCTGGTGGCAAAATTGCCATATTTGCTGATCGGTCTTGGTCTGCTGGCAATAGTGAAGCCGCACAATGATTATTTTCTCCCCTTGCTTGGTTGCGTTGTGGTCAGCATTAGCTTGCTGGCGCTGGCTGTCGCGTTTCGGGACCGTAGCCGCAATGGGCTTGAGCGGCTTGCATTGCGCATAGCGCAGCGTTGGCCCGCTTTACATTTGGACGATCCGGAGAAAACCCGCGGCAACATCTCGCGCGTACTCTCCAAAGATGGCAGAACCGCCACCGCCTTTGTTTTTCATTTTGTTGCCTGGGTTTTGGGAGCTGCGGAAACCTGGATCGCTTTTCATTTGATGGGGGCGCATATCAGTTTTGCAGAAGCAATTGTCATAGACAGCCTGTTCACGGCGCTGCGGACCTTTGCCTTTTTTGTTCCAGGCGCCATCGGCGTTCAGGAAGCGGCCTATGTCGCGTTGGGTGCGATGTTTGGCATTCCGCCTGGAATAGCGCTTGCGTTTTCCCTTGTCCGGCGTGCTCGCGACTTTCTGATTGGCATGCCAGCTCTGTTGGCCTGGCAAGTAATAGAAGGGCGCCGTGCATTGTTTTCTCGCAGAGCCGTTGTCCTTGGTGATGGCGATTAACAGGGGCAGGTGGTCTGCATGAGAGTCCCTGCCTTGTGCCTTGGCATCGCGCTGCTCTGCTTATTGCCGCTTGAATCCGGCGCTTCAACGTCATCGGATCGCGAATTTCAGGAATGTAGCGATTGTCCGCAAATGGTCGGCATTCCTGCAGGCAGCTTCACCATGGGTAGTCCAGCGCAGGAGCAGGGGCGCTTCGACAATGAAGGCCCCCAACACGCGGTATCGATAAAGGCTTTCGCGATTGGGAAATACCAGGTCAGAAGCGAAGACTTTCTAACGTTCCTGCGCGATACCGGCTATCAGCCCGCGGCCTGCAACACCATTCTGGATATGAAGTGGAGCACGCCAGAACGCGGATTGGCGTTTGCGCCCAGTACGTCGGAGCCGCCGAAGTGGCCCGCAGTATGTCTGGATTGGCGCGATGCCGAAGCCTATATCGCCTGGTTGAATAAAAAAGTGCATCAGGCACGCCCCTCACTCGCCAACCGCACCGGCCCCTATCGTTTGCCGAGTGAAGCCGAGTGGGAATATGCAGCTCGCGCAGGCACAACCACCGCGCGCTGGTGGGGCGATGCCATCGGGATAAACAATGCCAACTGCAATGGCTGTGGTAGCCAATGGGATAACCGCGTTTTATCTGACGTCGATGCTTTTGCGCCCAATCCTTTCGGGCTTTACGGCACATTGGGCAACAGCTGGGAATGGACAGCAGACTGTTGGAACACCACCTATGTCGGTGCGCCACGCGACGGACGGCCCTGGAAAACCGGAGATTGTACGCGCCGTGTCGTGCGCGGCGGCTCCTGGAACAATCTGCCGGTTTTTGTGCGCTCCGCTGCGCGCAATGGCAGCCTGCATAATGGCGACGAGTACGACTATTCAAGTCTTGCCGGATTTCGTGTCGCCCGAGATTTGCCTTAACGCAATGTTTTTCTCGGGTCGAGATCCAACGTCAACTGCATGACAGGCTTATACTGACCCGGCGGGAGCGTGATGGGCGATGACAGCAACACCGCGTTGCGCGCACTGATTGCAAGATCGCGATACGCCTTGTCGACGGCCGCACGCTCCGGATCAACGATCTGCGCTTTTGTGATTGTTCCATTGGCCGTGATTTCGATCGCAATACTGACCACCGTCGTAAGGTTGCCTGGCTTTTGGATATCCAGGCTCCAGCGCCGCTCCACTTGGGCACGGATATAATCGCGAAGCGCGTACTGTCCGCCTTGCCCTGTGGTGCCGCGATTCGATGAACCAGTATTTTCGGCCGTCGATGCCGCAGGGCTGGTTGCCATACGTGCTTTCGATAGAGATCTTAGCTTAGCGTCCAGCGCATCGGAGGGCGGCTTATCACCGGTCGGCGAAAGCCTTCGTGGGGTGACGCTGACTGCAGGCCGGAGATGCGCCGCACGTCTGGCGGCCGGAGCCGGTTGTGCCTGGCCGGGAGGGCCGGAATTTTCCTCAAGGTAAACAATTTCCACCGGTACCGTTTGCAGATCTGCCGGGGCCTCGCGGCGATGAAGCGCCAGAGCGGCAATAAGCAGAAAACCAACGCCATGCAGCAGAACCGAGCCGAACAGGCCTTGCCTCAATGTGCCGTCCACTCGGCGTTTAGGCAGAGCCAATGCGGGCCGCGTGATCGCGAGATCGTTGTCTAAGCGCTGCATGCGGGGCCACCGTTTTCCGCAGACAGGTTCGCACAAATTGGGCTTGATGGTGGAGGGAAGGCACTTGGCGGATGGGGTGGGATTCGAACCCACGGTGACGTCGCCGCCACGCCGGTTTTCAAGACCGGTGCCTTAAACCACTCGGCCACCCATCCATGCCAGAGCCATGCCCTTAGCGCAGCCGCCGCTCCACGAAAAGGCCATATTTCGAGCCGCAGCGGCAGGTTCATTACACAGAGGAAAGATGCGCCGTTTTGCCAAAACAATTTTGAGCT
Source organism: Rhizomicrobium sp. (assembly GCA_035497595.1). Taxonomy (GTDB): domain Bacteria; phylum Pseudomonadota; class Alphaproteobacteria; order Micropepsales; family Micropepsaceae; genus Rhizomicrobium. Next base: position 5,647 of record DATJDE010000345.1, read on the forward strand.
TATTTCGCAAGGCAGCTTGATAAATGGGGTTGGCTTGGTTGAGGCAGGCAAATGCATCGGTTAGCGTCAGTGTGATTCGCGAGGGGTTGATCTGTTTTGCGTGCTTTGCGATCCGCTGCGGCGGGCCTGATGCTTGCCTTGACCGCCGCTGCTTGCGCGACCCGGCCTGCACCACCTCCGCCATCGTCTAATAAAGTCAGCGTGCCGTCGACAG
>DATJDE010000346.1:0-4035 GCA_035497595.1 Rhizomicrobium sp.
GCGGTGCGCGGCGGCATGGATGCCACCGCCAATGAACCGGGCGGCACGGCGTATGCGTGGCGCATCACCGAACCCGGCTTCGAAATGGCCGGTAAAACGGGCACCGCGCAGGTGCGCGTCATCACGCGCGATGAACGCGCCCGCGGCGTGCTGAAAAACGAACACCTGCCCTGGAAACTCAGAGATCACGCATTGTTCGTGGCCTACGCGCCGGTCATCAACCCGCGCTATGCCTGCGCCGTGATCGTCGAACATGGCGCGGTGGCAGGCCATCTCCAGGTACAGATGACGCGCGATATTCTGCTCTATGCACAAAAGCGCCAAGTCGCAGAGCTGCCGACCGTCTATCCCGCCGCCTCCGCCGGCGCCATCACAGCAAGCAGAGGTTAGGGCCATGGCATCTTCCTCTTCTTTCACCGTCTCGGCCCGCCGCCCGCTGACATATGGCGAAAAACTGCTGGAGATTAACTGGGGCTTCCTGCTCCTGATCACCATCATCGCCTCCGCCGGTTTTGCGATGCTCTATTCCATCGCGGGCAGCAGCTTCTCGCCCTGGGCCGGCCCGCAGATGGTGCGCTTCGGCATCGGCCTTGTTTTGCTCATTGTGGTGGCCATGGTCGATATCCGCGTCTGGATGGGGCTGGCCTATCCCGCTTACGGGGTGGCGCTGCTGCTGCTGGTCGCGGTGGAATCGGTCGGCCATATCGGCCTCGGCGCCCAGCGCTGGATCGCGCTCGGCCCGTTGCAAATCCAGCCCTCCGAAATGATGAAAATCACCCTGGTCCTGGCGCTCGCCCGCTATCTGCACGGGATCAGCGTGGAAGATGTGTCCAAACCCCTCAAGCTGCTCGTGCCGTTGGCGATGATCGCGCTGCCAGCCGCGCTGGTGCTGCACCAGCCCAATCTGGGAACCGCCACAATCCTTGTGCTGGATGGTTGCGCCCTACTATTTCTGGCGGGCCTGTCCTGGTGGTGGATTGCGCCGACTGTGGGGGGCGCTGCGGCGGCGGTGCCGGTGGTCTGGCAATTCCTGCACGAGTATCAGAAACGCCGCGTCATGACCTTCCTGAACCCGGAGGCGGATGCGCTGGGCGCAGGCTGGAACATCACCCAGGCCAAAATCGCCATCGGCTCAGGCGGCTTCACCGGCAAAGGCTTCCTCGAAGGCACCCAAAGCCGCCTCAACTTCCTGCCCGAAAAGCAGACCGATTTCATCGTCACAGCCTTCGCAGAAGAATTCGGCTTTCTCGGCTGCGTGGCCCTGTTGATCCTGTTCGGCACAGTCATCGTCTACGGCATCCGCATCGCCATGGCCTCTCACAGCCAGTTCGGGCGCCTTGTGGCAATGGGCGTGACCCTCAACTTCTTCTTCTACATCATGATCAACGGGCTGATGGTAATGGGCCTGATCCCGGTAGTGGGCATCCCCATGCCACTGGTATCTTACGGCGGCAGCGCCATGCTGACGGTGATGTTCGGTTTCGGCCTGTTGATGAGCGTCCACGTCCACCGCCGAACCGAAGTCCCCCAACACGCCAGCGGGATCATTTGATCCACACCCTCGTTTTCGCACGTCAGCTATGGGGGGCAGCAACCCGTTAGACAGGGGCCATTGGTGGGTGATGAAGGACTCGAACCTTCGACCCGCTGATTAAGAGTCAGCTGCTCTACCACCTGAGCTAATCACCCGAAGGGAGCGGCCTATAGCAGAGCGAAATTGGGGTGTCCAGAAGAAGGCTCGCGGGGCAGCATGTTTAATCCATGCCGCCCCACGCATCTTGGCCTAGCCGTGCAATTTGGCCGCCGTCTCGGCGATCTTGCGCCCCTGATAGCGGGCACCTTGCAGCTCATTCTCGCTGGGCTGGCGCGCGCCGTTGCCGCCAGCGATGGTGGTCGCGCCATAGGGTGATCCGCCGGTGATTTCATCCAGCGTCATCTGTCCCGCATGGCCATAATCCAGCCCCACGATCACCATGCCGAAATGCAGCAGGTTGGTGATGATCGAGAACAGCGTCGTCTCATTGCCGCCATGTTGCGTGGCGGTGGAGGTGAATGCGCCGCCAACTTTGCCATGAAGCGCGCCCTTGGCCCAAAGCCCACCGGCCTGATCCAGAAAGCTCGCCATCTGCGATGGCATGCGGCCGAAGCGCGTTCCGGCGCCCACTATAATGGCATCATAATTGGCAAGGTCTCCGACCGTGGCAATGGGAGCCTTTTGGTCGAGCTTGAAATGCGCGGCCTTCGCCACATCTTCCGGCACAAGCTCGGGCACGCGCTTGATGTCGACCGTCGCGCCAGCGTCGCGTGCGCCTTGCGCCACGGCTTCCGCCATCTTTTCGACGTGGCCATAGACCGAATGATAAAGAACGAGAACTTTAGGCATAGTAACTCCTGCAGGTTAAAATAAGTGGGCGTTTACGCCGCGTCCACAAAAACGATTTCAGAATCTTCCAGTGCCGTAACTGTCACCACGTCAGCATCACGAATGGCCGCGCCGTCGCGGGCATCGATCCGCACACCGTTCACGTCCACGCTGCCCACCGCAGGCACCAGATAACCATGGCGCTGAGCCCCGATGGTGTATTGTGCGCTTTCGCCAGCCTTCAACGTGGCACCCAGAACGCGCGCGTCTGCGCGAATGGGCAATGCATCGCTGTCATTGTCGAACCCGCTTGCAAGCGTCACGAACTGTCCAGAACGATCAGCCTTCGGAAATGGCTTGGCGCCCCATGCGGGTTGTCCGCCAGATTTTCTGGGCTCGATCCAAATCTGAAACAGCGTGGTCGTTTCCGGTTCCAGATTATATTCAGCATGGCGAATGCCTGAGCCCGCACTCATCACCTGCACGTCGCCTGCGCCGGTGCGTCCCTCATTTCCCATGCTGTCCTTATGCGTGATCGCCCCTTTGCGCACATAGGTGATGATCTCCATGTCCGCATGCGGATGGGGCGGAAAGCCCGAATTGGGCGCGATCTCGTCATCGTTCCAGACGCGAAGCGCACCCCAATCCACGCGCTTGGGATCAAAATACCCCGCGAAAGAAAAGTGATGCCGGGCGCGCAGCCAACCGTGGTCGGCTCCGCCCAAATCCTTGAATGGTCTGCGTTCGATCATTGTCTGCTCCTTGCAGCCCTTTCGGCTGCCCGTGTTGTCCGACACCAGAGATATTGCGAAAGGTGAGAAACAGAAATAGAAACAATCGAAACTCATTGTTTCAGAAAGCGACATGATGAAGAAGCTGCCAGATCTCGAAGGCATGGCCATTTTCGCCAAGGTCGCCGAAGCGCGCTCCTTCGCGGGCGCCGCCGAAGAGCTGAAACTCTCCAAAGCCACCGTGTCCAAGGCCGTCAGCGGTCTGGAGGCCCGACTGGGCACCCGCCTGTTCAACCGCACCTCGCGCCGCCTCGCCCTCACCGATGCGGGGCGCTCGCTCGCCCCCCGTGCCGCCGCCATGCTCGCGCAAGGCGAAGCGGCGGAAGACGAAGCCCTGTCGCAATCAACCGGCCTGCGCGGGCTCATCCGGCTCGCGGCGCCCATGTCCTTTGGTGTTCTCCATGTCGCGCCGCTGTTACCCGAATTCTTCCGCACCTATCCGGACATAACCATCGATCTGCATCTCAGCGACGCACAGGTCGACATCATCGGAGATGGCTTCGACGCCGCAATCCGCATTGCGGCCTTGCCGGATTCTTCCCTCGTTGCGCGGCGGCTCTGCGACATGGCCGTTCATCTGCTGGCATCGCCATCCTATCTCAAAGCGCATGGCAGGCCGAAACATCCGTTGCAGCTTAGCGAGCATGTCGGGGTGAGCTATTCCTATCAGCTCACCCACGATAGTTGGCGCTTTCGTAAAACATCCGGTGAGGTCGCCACCGTGCGCCCCTCCGGCCCCTTACGGGTCAACAATGGCGAAGCGATGTTGCCAAGCCTGATTGCCGGTATCGGTATCGGTGTGCTGCCGGAGTTCATTTCGCGCAACGCATTGGCCGCCCGGCAGCTTGAAATTCTCCTGCCCGAATGGGCACTACCTGCAAG
>DATJDE010000347.1:0-3267 GCA_035497595.1 Rhizomicrobium sp.
CAACGATCAGCGCGTTTTCCGAAAGCCAGCCCTCGCGCAACGCCGTCAGCGCACCGCCAATGAGCCCCTTGCGATAGGGCGGGTCCATGAACACCAGATCAAACGGCCCGCCAGATCCTGCAGCCACCGGCCCCAACTGTGTGGCATCGCGCCGCCAGATCTTGGTCACGCCGGTCAGCCCCAACGCTTCCACATTCTGGCGGATCAACCCGCGACTATCCGCATCATCATCGACGAACAAACAAAATGCTCCGCCATGCGAAAGCGCTTCTATGCCCAGCGCGCCGGTGCCCGCAAACAAATCGGCCACCTTCGCCCCTTCAAGACCAAACCCGATGCCGAAATCATGGTGCAGCAGAATGTTGAACACAGCCTGCCGCGCCCGGTCCGATGTTGGGCGCACGCGCGCATCGGCGGGGGCCACCAGATTGCGCCCCCGCATGGTTCCACCAGTAATTCTCATGATTGAAAAATCATCAAACGTCCGCCGCCTGCACCAGCAGCTTGCCGGTATTGCCGCCCGTGAACAGAAGGTTCAGCGCATCCAACGCATTTTCCATCCCCTTCACCAGATGCACATCATGTTTGATCTTGCCTTCGGCAACCCAAGGCCCCATCTCGGCCAAGAACTCCCCCATGCGTGAAAAATAATCCATCACGATAAAGCCCTCGATCCGCGCGCGCTTCATCAGCACGTTGGAAAGGTTCGGCCCCGGCTGCGGCACAGCATCATTATAGGTCGAGATCATCCCGCACAGCGCAACCCGCGCATGCAGATTCACCTGCCCCAAAATCGCTTCCAGAATTTCCCCGCCGACATTTTCAAAATCCACGTCGATCCCATTGGGACATTCGCGCTTCAGCGCCGCCGCCACATTCTCTTTCTTGTAATTAATGCAGGCATCAAAGCCGAAGTCCTGCACCACATGGCGGCATTTCTCGTCAGAGCCTGCAATTCCCACCACGCGGCAACCTTTGAGCTTGGCAATCTGCCCGACGATGGAGCCAACCGCTCCCGCCGCCGCGGAAACCACCACTGTCTCGCCTGCCTTGGGCTTGCCCACATCCAGCAAGCCAAAATACGCGGTCAGCCCCGTCATGCCCAAAACGCTCATCGCAGCGGTGGGGGCAACGCCCGCAGGCAGCTTCTGCCCGCCGGTCGCAACCGAAAATTCCTGCCATCCCGCAATGCCCGAGAGAACGTCGCCCTTGGCATATTTCGGGTTGTTGGAGTGCTCGACCACGCCAATCGTGCTACCGCGCATCACATCGCCAATCTGAACGGGGGGCAGATATTGCTCCATATCGCTCATCCAGATCCGGTTGGTCGGGTCGAGCGACAGGTAAAGCGTCTTCACCAGAATTTCGCCATCGCCGGGCACGGGAATGGGCGTTTCCACCAGCTCCAGATCGCCCGCTTTAATGTCCCCATCAGGCCGCTTGCGAAGAAGCCATTGCCGGTTGCTGTTGCGCATTGTCCATTCCTCCATGTCATCTGCGGCGGACACTAGCGGGCGCCCCGGTAAAGCGCGAGTGGCCCAGCGCGCCCCCAACCGCTATACAGGGGTGATGCGCATTCTCCTCGCTTTGGCCCTGTTGATCGCAGGGCTTCTGCCCGCCACCGCCCAGGTCGAACCGGGGCCAAAAGTGGCTGCCCGCCTGATTGCGGAACGCAGCATCATCGCGCCGGGAGAACGTGTCCCGGTCGCCTTCGAATTGGCAATGAAGCCCGGCTGGCACACTTATTGGGTCAATCCGGGCGATGCAGGGGCCGCCACCGAACTCAATTGGCAATTGCCGAAAGGCTGGCAATCCAGTGAGATCGAATGGCCCTATCCGGGCCGTCTGCCGGTCGGCCCGCTGATGGATTATGGCTATGTCGGCAAAGTCTGGCTGCTGACATCGGTGCAGGCCCCGGCCAGCGCCAAACCGGGCGATGTGGTCACGCTGAACGCCAAGGGAAGCTGGCTCGTCTGCCGCGAAGTCTGCATCCCCGAAGACGGCGCACTCTCCTTGCGCCTCACCATCGCAGAGCATGGCGTCACCAACCCCGTCACCGCCGCACAGTTCTCAGCGGCTCGCGCAAAACTGCCGCAAGCCTCGCCCTGGCAAACCACCTATCGCGCGGCGGATAACAAAATTCTCGATCTGTTTGTGCGCAGCGAAACACTGGCGAACGCCCGCCCGAAAGAGGCTGATTTTTTTCCCCTCTCCCAAGGGTTGATCAACGGCTTCACCCCGCAAAAGCTCGGCTTTGCGGAAAACGGAATTGTTCTGCGCACTGAGCCGGGCAAAAATTTCAGTTGGCGCAAATTCCGTTCCACCCTGCCCGAAATTCCGGGCGTGCTGGTGCTCACCTCGAAAGATGGCTCAATACAGGCACTTTCTGTGCGCGCATCGCCCGGCGATGTCCCGCAAGCCAGTTTCCCGAAGATTACAAGTAGCGCTGGCCTTGGCATCGCCTTGGCGCTCGTGTTCGCGTTTATCGGCGGGCTCATTCTCAACCTCATGCCCTGCGTACTGCCGGTGCTCGCCATGAAAGCGGTGGCTATCGCCAGCGTCGCCCATGCTCATCCCTCCCGCGCCGCGCGTGACGGCTGGGCTTATGGCGCGGGCGCGATTCTCAGCTTTCTGTTGCTTGGCGGTGCCGTTATCGCCCTGCGCGCGGGCGGTGAAGCCATCGGCTGGGGATTCCAGTTGCAAGAGCCCGTCGTCGTTGCCGGTTTCGCGCTGCTGATGTTCGCGGTGGGCCTCAATCTCTCCGGCGTGTTTGAACTGTCCTCCGGTTTGGCGGCGGGTGAAACCCTTGCGCGCAAAAGCGGTGCGACCGGCGCGTTCTTCACTGGTGTGCTCGCCGTCGCGGTTGCCGCGCCCTGCACGGCGCCTTTCATGGCGGCGGCGCTGGGCTATGCCGTCACCCAGCCCGTATTGCTCGCGCTGCTCATTTTCCTCGCGTTGGGCGCGGGCTTCGCCGCCCCGTTCATCGCCATCGGCTTGTTTCCCGCGCTGCTGCGGCTGATCCCCAAACCCGGCGCGTGGATGCTTGTCTTCAAACAACTCCTCGCCTTCCCCATGTATGCCGCCGCCATCTGGCTTGTCTGGGTGCTCGCGCTGCAAACCGGCGCAAATGGTGTGCTCGCAGCGCTCGCAGCCATGCTGCTGTTTGCGCTCGCCGCATGGGCATGGAGCGCATCACGCAACGCCGCGCAAAATGTTCGCACCACCGCACGTATCGGCGCCGCGGTAGTTTTGTGCGCGGCGCTCGCC
>DATJDE010000348.1:0-7061 GCA_035497595.1 Rhizomicrobium sp.
GCGTATTCCGCAGTTTGAAAAACTCAGATAGCGGGCGGCTTATGCGCGCGGAAGACGAAGTTTTTTGACAGGGTGAAGTTGAACAGAAGGCCCATCGCCGTGCCTGCAACAAGGGCAAGGTAGCGATTGTTGAAGGGCGGCGGTGCCAGCGCGACCAAGGCAGAAAATGTTGCGTAGTTCAAACAATTTCCAATGGCGTTAGCGCCTGCAAATTTCAGCCATTCGCGCGCGATGCCGCGTTTGCCGCTGGCGGCACGGTCGGCGAAAGTGAGGGTGCGGTTGCCGAGCCATGTGCCGACCATTGCGGTCAGGATGGAAAAGGCACGCGCCACATACGGGCTCGCGCCGCACAGCTCGTTCAGCAGCACGAACACCGATGTATCGATGACGAAGCCGACCCCGCCTACGATGCCAAAACGCAGAAAGCGCGATGCAAGGATCGCGCGCAACGTTTCTTCGAGGGCGGTCACGGAAGTGTCAGGCCGTGGGCGCTGGGGATGGCAAGATAGGCCATGCGCTTGTTCTCCCACCGGCCTTGGGTGACTGTGTCGAGAATCACGCCGCTCACCAGCGACAGGAAGCCGAGCAGCATCAGGCTGGTGGCCAGCACCGCGCTGGGCAGTCGGGGCACCAGCCCGGTGAGGAAATATTCGCGGATCACCGGCACGCCGAAGCACAGCGAGGCGCCTGCCAGCGCCGCAAAGATAATGCTGAAAAACACCATGGGCCGTTCCTCGCGCACCAACCCTGCAATGGTGAACAGAATTTTGAATCCGTCCCGCCAGGTGTTGAGCTTGCTCACCGAGCCGACGGGGCGTTCTTTGTACGGCGTATCGACCTCGGCAAAGGGCATCATCAGGCGCACGGCATGCACCGACAATTCGGTCTCGATGCCAAACCCTTCTGCGGTGAAGGGGAAGGATTTGACGAAGCGGCGCGACATCACCCGATAGCCGGTGAGCATGTCGAGCAGCTTGACCTGGAACATGGTGGCGGTGAGGCCGGTAAGCATCTGGTTGCCCAGAACATGGCCGCGGCGATAGGCATCGGTCGCGGTGGCGATGCGTCGGCCCGACACGATGTCCAGCCCTTCGTCGATCAGCTTGGCGCAGAGCCGGGGCGCGGCGCTGGCGTCATAGGTATCGTCGCCATCGACCAGAATGTAGATGTCGGCTTCGATGTCGGCGAACATGCGGCGCACCACATTGCCTTTGCCCTGCCGTTCTTCGCGTCGGACAATGGCGCCAGCCTCGGCCGCGCGGGCCATGGTCTGGTCTTTTGAGTTGTTGTCGTACACGTAAATCGCGGCGGCGGGCAGAGAGGCCTGAAAATCCCGCACCACCGCGCCGATGGCGGCTTCTTCATTGTAGCAGGGAATGAGAACGGCAATTTTCGCGGTGCGTTCGATCATTTTGCGCCAGGTGGTTTGGCTGCCAGAGGACACAGACGATAAAGCCCCGACAGGTTGGATTCGAACACTCTGCATTCCAGCCAGCGAATGGCAAGCCGATACTCTGCCAAAGCCTCGCGCGCGCGGCCCATGTCATAGGCATCGGCCAGAAGGTAAATGTCACCTTTGCGCTTCTGATACGCCTTCACGGTCGCGCGCATGCGGCGGGTCAACTGGGTATCGTCCTGCGGCTGGAGCATCCAGCCGTCGATGCGCAAGGCCGGGATTTGCGGCGGCAGAAGGGTGACCAGAAAGCCCAGCGGCGAATTGCCGGTCATCAGAACCAGCGTCTTGTCAGGGTGGGGGAAGGCGGGAATGTCGGCCTGCACGTAAGGATCGCCCAAGGGCACACGCTCGAGATAATCGGCCCTGGCATAGACAAGGGCTGCCAGAAACAGCGCGCCAAGGCTGACAAGGCGCACCCGCATCGACAGCGGCAACAGCCCAACGCCTGCTGCAATCACGATGGGGGCAAGCATTTCAAGCCCGACAATGTAGCGATAGATCGCGAACATGGTGATCCAGGTCGCAAAGGCGCCGCCGGCATAGGCAAAGATGACCCGTGTGGCGCTGGGCGTGAACAGCGCGTCCTGCGCAGCTTTGCGCAAGGCCAGAACGACAAACGCAATCAGCGTGGAGGCATAGGCAAGCCCCACACGCATGTCGCGAAACGGCAGGTCATCGGCAATCGCCCAGTTGAGCGTGAAGCGCCAGGGCAGGATCAGCGTGTCCCACAGGGTCAGCGGCAGAAAGCGTGTGTCGCGATAGGCCGCTGCCAGCGCCAGCGGCGATTTGAAATATTCATTGAAATAGGGAAACAGCGGATTGCCGGTCAGCGCCTGCATTTTCGCCATCCAGAACCCGGCAAACAGGGCAACCCCGATCACCCCGCCAAGCCCGCCCGCGACAAGCCGTGTCGCAAGATGGCGGACATCGCCGCCAAGAAACAGAATCGCCACGGCAAAGCCCATGGCAAATGGCGCGGCGGGCAATTTGAGCCCCATGGCGCAACCCGCCAGAAAGCCCGCAACCGCCGTGATCACTGCGGTGCGCACGAGCGAGCCGCGCGCCAGCGTTTCGCGGTTGACCACCAGCACCGCGAGGCTGGAAAGCCAGAACAGGCTCAGCACATTGTCGTAATAGGTGGTGCCCAGAAGGCTCAGGCTCAACGCCCCCGTCATGCCCAGAAGAGTGAGAAGGGCGGCGGCCAGAAACGGCTCGGGCATGCGCAAGGATTGGCGCGCGATGATGTAGAGCGGAATGGTGTTGGCGCCCTGCACCGCGCCCAGAACGCCCAGCGCAAACCACGATGTCGTGTGCGTCGCCAGCAGATAAAACGGCACGTCGAGCAGCGGGTTGTAATAGCTCGCATGATGGGCGACCGCGATGTCGAGGCCGAGCCGGTCATTCAGCAGAGCGTAGGGAATGTACCAGTGGTAATTGCGAAAATCCCACGAGGTATCCTTGCCCAGCGAGATCACGAACAGCGCCCAGCCGAGCACCGACAGCACTAGGAATATCCATTCGTTGCGCGACAGGGTGAGCGGCGGATCGGCGTCGTTCCACACCCAGTTGCCCCGCACGCGGCTTTTAGCGCCCGCCGTTTTCTCCGGGCCTGATGAAGTCGTCATCGTGCTCCACGTCGTCGGCTGTTTGAAACTGTGGCCCTGTCCGGTCGGCGACCGCCCGGCGCCCTGGGCGGGCCGGGCGGCGCGACCATTGCTGCCGCGCAGGAACCGGTCAAGAGGGCGCGGGCCCGTCTGGGGCCTGATCTGAAAGATTGGCGAGAAACTGATCGGTGCAGGCCTGCCACGATTTGCCCTCGGCAAAGGCTCTGGCCGCCTGCCGCGGGATTTCGAGCGCGTGCAGGCAGGCGCTGTGCAAATCCTCATCCAGCGCGGCGATGGGGGCATCGCCCACCACGTCCTGCGGGCCTTGCACCGGATAGGCGGCGACCGGCGTGCCGCAGGCCAGCGCCTCCAGCACCACAAGGCCAAACGTATCGGTCTTGCTGGGAAAGACGAAGACATCGCTGGCGCTATAGGCGCTGACCAGCGCCGCACCGGTCTTTGGCCCGAGAAAATGGGCGGCGGGATATTTGTGCTCCAGGCTTGCGCGGGCAGGGCCATCGCCGACCACCACCTTGCTGCCCGGAAGATCGAGGCTGAGAAAGGCCTCGATGTTCTTTTCGATCGAAACCCGTCCGACATAGAGCCAGATGGGCCTGGCGAAGGGCAGGCTCGCGCCCTCTATGGGGTGAAAATCAGCCGTGTCCACGCCGCGCGACCAGATGCGGGTGTTGGAAAAACCGTGGGATTGCAGTTCGCGCTGCAACCGCTCGGTGGCGACCATCATGGCGGTGGCGGGCGCATGGAACCAGCGCAAGAGCCGGTAGATCCAGGATTGCGGCACGAAGGGGAAGCGCACATGCACATAATCGGGGAAGCGGGTGTGAAACGAGGTGGTGAAGGAGAGGCCCCGTTTGAGACAGATCGCCCGCGCCGCCAGCCCCATGGTGCCTTCGGTGGCCAGATGGATGGTGTCCGGCCGGAAATCATCGAACAGCCGCTCCAGACTGCGGCGCGGGAAAATCGAGAGCCGAATCTCGTTATAGGTCGGCATCGGGATGCTGAAACGCCCTTGCGGGCTTGCCACGCGCACCTGATGGCCACGGCCTTCCAGCGCCTGGGCCAGCACCTCCAGCGTCCGCACCACACCGTTGATCTGGGGCGCCCAGGCGTCGGTCACGATGAGGATTTTCAGGGCTCTGGCCTTTGTGCTCGCGCAAGGGCGCGCTTGGGGGAACGACTCAATGGCCCATCTAGGCCATGGCCTGCCCCGCTTTCAATCGGTTCCCCCGCCTGGGGCCTGCGCCGACAGGCGGTTCTGGCCGGTATTTCTGCACTGCAAAAAGAGCAAGGGAGCCATCGCGCTGACGCAGGGCGCGCGTAATCCACTTATATTATTGATCTTTCTGCGGCAGAGGGGCGCAAGCCGAAGTGGTAAATAGACTTGATCTCGCACATGCGTTCTGATTTATTGTTGCAGCGCGGCATCGCGAACCTCGTTTGCATGCCGCCGCCCTTCCTGGGCGTTTCCTCCCTGAACTTGGCCGCTCCGTCCCCCGGAGCGGCCGTTTTTCTTTCACGGCTTCATTTTTCTTTTGGAACCTTGCCACTCCCGGTTGACTAAGCCGCGAGCGCGGTGACGATGCGCTCTTCACAAGTGGAGGGTGGCGCGTGAAATACGGTATCGATTTTCGCTATTTGGCAAAGGGCGCTGAGGCGCCGGTCGACAACACGACTCCGGTGGATGTTCAGGTCGACGAAACGCAGTTCGCCCTGATCCCTGCGGTCGGTGATTTTGTCGACATGCCCGGCGACAGCCAGGGTATGCGCAATGTACCGGTGAAGGGCCGCGTGCGCTCACGGCTGTTCCGCTATGTGCTCGGCTATTGCTACGTCACCATCATCGTTGAAGACACCGATGAAAGCTGGGCAAAGCTCGGCAAGAAGGCCTGAAGCCTTTACGGCATCATTCTGCTGCAAGCGGCGTTGCGCGGGGCAGACCGGCATTTGAAAGATCTGCGCAGAGCAGGCTGCGCAATGCTTTTCCTACCCGCGCGCGCAACGCGCCAAAATGTGCATTGGGCAGCACGCGTTCTTCATCGAGATAGAGCGCGCGGCTGATTTCGATTTGCAACGCCTGGACCGGGCCGCCCCGCCGCCCATGCAGATGGGTGGTGTGCCCGCCTGCATACGGAGTGTTGCGCGCGACCGAAAAGCCGCGCGTTTCAAACGCGTGTTCGGCAAGCCGGGTCAGATGCGGCGAGGCCGATGCGCCATAGCGATCCCCGATGACGATGTTGGGAAATGCTGCCGCCGACGGCATGGAATGGCAATCGATCAAAATCGCAAAGCCAAATTTCTCCCGCGTCTCAGCGATCAGCTGTGCAAGCGCATCGTGATAGGGATGATAGAGATGGGTGAGGCGCTCCTGCACTTCATCGGGGGAAAGTTTCTCGCGATAAATCTCCGCCCCGTCGCGCACGATGCGCGGAATGACACCAAGCCCTGCTACCACGCGCGGACTTTGGGAATCGGTTGCGCAGGTGAGCGCTCCATCGAACATCGCGCTATCGATTTCGGAAGCTGCACGATTGGCATCGAGAAACGCGCGCGGAAAACAGGCGGCGATCAGCGGCGCGCCCAACCCGACGGCGCTACCAAAAATCTCATCGACAAACGCATCTTCAGACCGGCGCAAGGCGAGCGGGCCGAGCCTGCTGCGGGCGACGAAGCTGACCGGGTAATGGCGCCCGGAATGGGGGGAGGCGAAGATGAAGGGCTGGGTCTGTTCCGGTGGCCGAGCAATGGTGAACGGCTCGGCATAGAGCGCGGCCATCCCCGGATCGGTATGTGTATCGCCCGGACCTGTCATGTCCCTCTACCCCACGCGCCACAGGCCCTGCCCGATGCCGAGCTCTTGCCGTAAGCGCCGCGAAAGTGGATCACCGAATCCGGTGTACGATCAAGCGCAGAGTCCAGATGCCAAGCTATGATGACCATCCTGTCCGGGCCAGCCTGCGAATCTGCGAGATGTTGACGGTGGTCCGCCTGGGTCCGGCAGACGGTCGGGAGGGTGGTGGGGAGGGCGGGCAGCATATGGATCATCGCGCGCTCCAATCGCTTCAATATGGTACAGCATTTTTGTGACTGGCGGCGGCTATGCTGTAATTTGACGGTTGATAAAGAAAAAATGACGGCACGGCTCCTGCATGGGACCGCGTGTCGGGCTGAAACTTAAGCAGGGCGGGGACCATGGCGCATATTCTTCTGGCCGAGGACGACGAGGCATTGCGGCGCTTTCTGGCGGCGGCGCTGGTCAAAGCAGGCCATGTGGTGGCCGATTTCGGGGATGGCGATTCGGCCCATGCCTGCCTCAGGGCGCACCATTTCGACCTTCTGCTGACCGATATCGTGATGCCCGGCATGGATGGAATCGAGCTGGCCAAGCGGGCCGCCGAAGCCGACAGCGCCCTGAAGATCATGTTCATCACCGGATTTGCCGCGGTTGCTCTGCATCCCTCCAGCCAGGCGCCCAAACAGGCCAAGGTCCTGTCCAAGCCGTTCCACCTGCGCGAGATCGTGGCAGAAATCGAACGCATGATTGCCGCGTGAAAGGCGCTTGTCGCGCCGCCGCGCGGCAGCTATAGGACGCCCCGTCAGGTCGGGCGCGTAGCTCAGCGGGAGAGCACTACCTTGACATGGTAGGGGTCACAGGTTCGATCCCTGTCGCGCCCACCATCTTTTTCAACGGCTTAGTCCGCCCCACCACGCCCTTCCGGCGCTGGATGGGGCGGGCTTGCTAAGACCTTGCGTTCATAAGCCCGTTTTTTGATCCGGCGCTGCATATCGAACCACATATCGATCGCAGCAGCCGCGTTTTTCAATTATTCGGGGTCCCATTCGCCATACTCTCCAGTCATCTGAAGGTGCGTCCGGCGATGACCCAGCTGCATTGAGATGTCGTCTTCACTCACCCCATGCGCGTGCTTGGCGCGCCGAGGGAGTGGTTGGGCGTAGCTTGGTTTAGAGGCTACAGCATAGTG
>DATJDE010000349.1:0-9069 GCA_035497595.1 Rhizomicrobium sp.
TTGATGGCCGATGCGGCGGTGAGCTTCACCGACCATTGCGTTGTCGGCATCACCCCCCGGCTCGACAACATCAAAGCGGGGCTTGAACGCTCGCTGATGCTGGTGACCGCACTGGCGCCGAAGATCGGCTATGACAATGCCGCCAAGATCGCCAAGATGGCGCACAAGAACGGCACCACGTTGAAAGAAGAAGCGGTCAAAGGCGGGTTTGTCACGGCGGAAGAATTTGATGCCGTGGTTGTGCCTGCCGATATGATCGGGCCGAAATAATCAGCCATGAAAAACGGAACGGGGAACGGCGCGCAGCACCCCGCTCCGTTTGCGATCGAACAGAACAATGCGACCGGCAGCATTTCCTACTGGCAGATGGGCGACCATCAGAGCCAGGCGGATAAAGACGGCACCAGCCTTGCTGAATATGTTCATGCACTTTACGGGCTCATCCGGCAGGGAAAATGTCGGGATGTTTTGATGATCGGCTGCGGCGGGGGAACACTCGCCACCATGCTGCACCGGGTAGGTGTGCGGGTGACGATTGTGGATGTTGACCCCACCGCCTTTGCGATTGCGCAACACTATTTCCACATGCCCGATGCCTTTGCCTGTCACGTCATGGATGGGGCGCGTTTTTTGCGGCGGACGGCGCATAAATATGACGCGATCGTTCTGGATGCCTATGCCGGAGAGGCCATTCCCGCCCATCTTTTGCGGCCTGGATTTTTCGATTTGGTCAAATCGCGGCTCAAGGCGCGCAAGGCAATGTTCCTGATCAACCTGATCGTGAACGGGGACGAAGACCGCGCGCCGGAACGGATTGGCAGAAAATTGCGCAAATCCTGGCGCAACGTTCGCATTCTGGATGTTCCGCATTGGCAATGCCGCAACGCTATTGCGGTAGCCGGTGCGGTGCGGGATTTACGGCGGCCACGGCTTTTGTTGCGCCCCAAGCAGCGGGTGCGTTCCATCCGCAATTATCTAAAGGAAACTGAATTTCGCGATCTTGGTTTGGGGGCGTAAACTCGCCCTTATGTTGAAGAAACGCTCATTCAATATTGCGGGACACAGGACCAGCGTGGCGCTGGAACCGGAGTTCTGGGCGGTAATCGAAGCCGATGCGACCCGGCGGCAGATCAGCCTTTCGGCCTTTGTGGCCAAGGTGGATGCCGCGCGCGGCGAACAGGCATTGGCGAGCGCGTTGCGCATTGAAGCGCTGGCCGCAGCCGCACTGAACACGCCCCCGCAGTAAACGGCAACGTTGACAGGAGACTGCATGATCACACTGTTTCATCACGCCAAAACTCGGTCTTCACGCTTTATTTTTCTGCTGGAAGAACTGGGTGCCCCTTATGAAATTCACAACGTCACGGTACGCAGCAGCGATGGCAGCGGAGCGCTTGATCCGGCCAATCCGCATCCCCATGGCAAGGTTCCGGCGATCCGCCATGGCGATACAACGGTTTTTGAATCGGCCGCGATTGCGCTGTATCTGACCGATGCTTTTCCCGATGCCGGGCTGGGGCCGAAGATCGGGGAAAAGACCCGTGGGGCCTATCTGACCTTGCTCGCTTATTATGCCGGTGTTCTGGAACCGGCCTTCCTCTCCAAATTCATGAACACGCCTGTGCCACGCGGGGCGGCAGGGTGGGTCGTTGTTGAGGAGATGATGGTGTTTATCCTGAAAACGCTTAGCCAAGGGCCGTATATTCTGGGCGAGAAATTTTCGGCGGCAGACGTGCTGTACGGCACAACCTTCGCGATGTTCACGCAGAACCAAATGCTGCCGAATTCGCCCGTGCTGGAGGCTTATGTTCAACGGGTGACATCCCGCCCTGCATTTGCGCGCGCGCAAGGCAAGGACAATGGCTGAGATTGTCAATCTGCGCCGGATCCGCAAGGGCAAGGCGAAGACCGCTAAATCCGCTGAGGCAGAGAATAACCGCAACCAGCACGGGGTGGCCAAGCCGGTACGCGCTCTGGCCAAGGCGCGCACTGCGAAACAGGGCCGCGTGCTGGACGAACATAAATTGAATGACGACGCATAACGTGGCATGCACGCGGATGTGCGTGACGCAAGCTGGCAATTTTAACCTTGTGATGTTGAGCACCAAAAGGGCCCATCCTCGCTGCGCTCGCCGGGGATGACTGGGATATTGAGATGACAAAAAACAAAGGCCCATTTGAGGGAATACTCGTTGTCGATCTGACGCGGGTTTTGGCGGGGCCTTATGCGGCATTGCTGATGGCCGAAATGGGGGCGCGGGTCATCAAGGTCGAGCCGCCGGTGAAGGGCGATGATTCACGCGCTATCGGGCCGTTTGTGAAAACCAAATCCGGCGGCACGAAATCGGGCTATTTCATGAGCGTGAACCGGGGCAAGCAATCCATAGCGCTCGATTTGAAGGCGGATGCGGACCGGGCGGTTTTTGAGGCACTGCTCACCAAGGCCGATGTGCTGATCGAGAATTATCGCGGCGGCACGATGGAAAAGCTGGGCTATGGTTACGACACGCTGAAAGAGAAATATCCCAAGCTGATCTATGCCGCCGTTTCGGGCTTTGGGCATACGGGGCCTTATGCGCATCGGCCTGCTTACGACATGGTGGTGCAGGCGATGGGCGGGGTGATGAGTTTGACCGGCCATCCCGGTTCGCCGCCGACGCGGGTGGGGACTTCGACCGGCGATCTGACGGCAGGACTGTTTGCCACCATTGGTATTGTGACCGCGCTGTATGATCGCAAAACCACCGGGCTTGGGCAGAAGGTGGATGTGGCGATGCTCGATTCCCAGGTTGCGGTGTTGGAGAACGCGATTGCACGCTATGTAGCGACGGGCGAGGTGCCCGGGCCGCTGGGATCGCGTCACCCATCCATCGCACCGTTCGCAACCTTTGCAACCAGAGACGGCCATATCGCCATTGCGGCGGCGGCCGATCATCTGTTTGTCGCGATTGCCGAGGTGCTGGGCCTGCCGGAGATGGCGACCGATCCGCGCTACTGCACCAACCCGCAGCGCATGGAGCATTGGCGTGAACTGCATGACGATATGGAGGTGGCGCTGAGCGCGCGCACCAGCGCCGAATGGCTGGTGCTGCTCGAGAAAGCGGGGGTTCCGTGTGCGCCGTTGAACAATGTGGCGCAGGTTATGGAAGACCCGCAGGTGCTGGCGCGCAATATGATTGTGACGGCGGACGACCCGGATATCGGGCCGTGGCGGATGCAGGGCAACCCGATCAAGCTTTCCGCCCATGAAGACCCCAGCACACGCGCCCCGGCCCCGGATCTGGATGGGGACCGCGCGGAAATTCTGAAAATGCTTGGGCTTTAGGGGGCGGGCGTTCTACAATTGTTTCTATGATCTCTGACCTGCGTATTTTCTCATGAGTGGTTTTGGCGACCGCTATTCCGACCCGCTGGATAGTGCGTTTGGCGAAGAGGCCGAACGCGCGCCGCTGCGCGACCCGCCCTATTTGCAGGGCCTGAACGATGCGCAGCGCGAGGCGGTTTTGGCGGCCGATGGCCCGGTGCTGGTGTTGGCTGGGGCTGGAACCGGCAAGACGCGGGTTTTGACCACGCGGCTGGCGCATATTCTGGCGACGCGCCGAGCATGGCCGGGGCAAATTCTGGCGGTGACCTTCACCAACAAGGCCGCGCGCGAGATGAAGGAGCGCATTGCTCTTTTGATCGGCGGTGTGGTCGAGGGGATGCAGTGGCTGGGCACCTTTCATGCCATTGCCGCCAAGATGCTGCGGCGGCATGCGGAAATTGTGGGGCTGAAATCCAACTTCACCATTCTGGATACCGATGACCAGATCCGGTTGCTGAAACAACTGCTCGCGGCGGAGAATATTGACGAGAAGCGCTGGCCCGCGCGCACATTGGCGAGCTTTATCGACGGCTGGAAGAACCGCGGCCTTCGCCCCGACGAGGTGCCGGAGGGTGAGGCGCATGGCTTTGCGTTTGGTAAAGGGCGCCAGCTTTATCGCGATTATCAGGCACGGCTGAAAACGCTGAATGCGGTGGATTTTGGCGACCTGCTTTTAGAGACGCTGACGATCCTGAAGACCAACCCGGATATTCTTCAGGAATATCGCGACCGTTTTCGCTACATGCTGGTGGATGAGTATCAGGACACCAATGTCGTTCAATATCTCTGGCTGAAATTGCTGGCGACGCAGAATGGCAATGTCTGCGTGGTGGGCGACGACGACCAATCCATCTATGGCTGGCGGGGTGCGGAAGTCGAAAACATTCTGCGCTTCGAACGTGATTTTCCAGGCGCCAAGGTGGTGCGGCTGGAGCGTAATTATCGCTCGACAGCGGCGATATTGGGTGCCGCATCTGGATTGATTGCCGCAAACAAAGGGCGACTGGGCAAGACGCTGTGGACTGAGGGTTCTCCTGGCGACAAGATCAAGGTTCAGGGCGTGTGGGACGCCGAGGAAGAAGCGCGCAATGTGGCGAGCGATGCGGAGAGTTTGCAGCGCGCCGGGCACAAATTTTCCGAGATGGCGATTTTGGTGCGTGCCTCGTTTCAGATGCGCGAATTTGAAGACCGCTTCATTGCGCTCGGCCTGCCCTATCGGGTGATTGGCGGCCCACGCTTTTATGAGCGGGCGGAAATTCGCGATGCGATGGCCTATTTGCGGCTGGTGGCGCAAGGCGATGACGATCTGGCGTTTGAGCGGATCGTGAACAAGCCCAAGCGCGGCATTGGCGATGCGAGCGTGCAGGCGCTGCACCATTATGCGCGCCGCGCTTCCCTGCCGCTGCTGGCGGCGGCGCATCAGATTGTAGATACCGATGAACTGCCGCCCAAGGCGCGCAAAGCACTGGGGGCCCTGGCGGCGTCTTTCACGCGCTGGGCGCAGACCGCCAAGCAGATTCCGCATACCGAACTTGCCGAGATGATCCTCGATGAGAGCGGCTATACCGACATGCTGAAGAACGACAAGACGGCGGATGCGCCAGGACGGCTCGACAACCTCAAAGAACTTGTGCGCTCGATGGAGACGTTTGAATCGCTGGGGGCGTTTTTAGAACACGTCTCGCTGGTGATGGATCTGGTACAGAACGAAAACGAAGACCGCATCAACCTGATGACGCTGCATGCTGCCAAGGGGCTGGAATTCGACACGGTGTTTCTTCCCGGTTGGGAGGAAGGGCTGTTTCCCTCACAACGCACGATGGATGAGAGCGGACTTGAGGGGTTGGAGGAAGAGCGCCGCCTTGCCTATGTCGGGCTGACGCGGGCCAAGAAGCGCGTTCGCATTTCCTTTGCCGCCAATCGGCGCATTCATGGCAATTGGCAGAGTGCTCTGCCCTCGCGCTTTGTCAGCGAAATTCCAGAGCAGCACATCGATGCGGTGGTGGATGAAGGGTTTTATGGCGGCTATGCCGGGTTTCGCGATTCGAAAGGCGGGGCAGAGGCGTTTAACAGCGGCTATGAAAGCCCGGGCTGGAAACGGGCACAGGCAAACCGCGCGGCGGCAGGCGGGGTACGCACGCGGCCCCCGCTGATCGAGGCGCAATCCTATACGGTGCAGACCAGCGATCCGGCATCATCGCATTATGCGCGCGGGGACCGGGTGTTTCACCAGAAGTTTGGCTATGGCGATGTACGCAGCGTTGAAGGTAACAAGCTGACGGTTGCGTTTGACAAAGCGGGCGAGAAAAAAGTGATCGACGATTTTGTCGAGCGGGCGTGATACCCGATGGGGGAATTTGTGCAGAACTGTGAAAAGGGTGCGGTGAAGTAATATGATGAACGCGCCGCCGCTTTGGAAAGCCACTATACACTTGCGCAAATCGGAATCGGCCGATGTTGTGGCGTTGCTGGAATTGACGCCGCCGCTGCCGCAGGCGGTGTTGATTTCCGAAGACCCGTTCAAGGACGATGCCTATGTCGAGGCATTGTATATCGACATGCCGGATGGCGCGTTTCTGGAGAAAGTCTCCGGGCGGCAGGTGCATGTGGCGCTGCTGCCGGATGCGGACTGGATCAGACTGAGCCAGGAAGGTTTGCCCCCTGTGCGGGCGGGGCGGTTTTTTGTGTATGGCGCGCATGACCGCGGGCGCGTGCCTGATGGCGTCATTCCCATTCGCATTGAAGCAGGGCTGGCGTTTGGCACCGGGCATCATGAAACCACAGCGTTGTGTCTTTCGGTGTTGAGTGCGCTTGCGCGCAAGCGGCGTTATCGCAATGTGCTGGATCTGGGTTGCGGCACGGGGCTCTTGGCCATTGGGGCGGCAATGTTGTGGCGGCAGCGGGTGCTGGCGTCGGATATTGACGTGGTCGCCGTTGAGGTGACCCGCGAAAATGCGCTGTCCAACGGTGTGGGGCCATGGGTGCGGGCGCTGACGGCGGACGGGATGAGCCACCCGGTGCTGGAAGCGCAGGGGCCGTATGACCTTCTGATGGCCAATATTCTGGCTGGGCCGCTATGCCGGATGGCGCCGGATATTGCGCGCGGGGTTGCGCGCGGCGGCACGCTGGTCCTTTCGGGCCTGCTGCGTTGGCAGGAAAACCAGGTTCTTTCGTTCTATCGGCCACATGGGCTGGTGTTCCGCGATGTTCGGCGGCAAGGGCAATGGTCTGCACTGGTTCTTGAGAGGCCGTAGTCTGCGCGCTAGGCTGAGGGATGGACAAGAACGCCCCCTTTCAGACGTATGACGATCGTTCCGATGCCGCAGCCTGCGGGCCGCGCCTTGCCGCCTTGCGCGCCGAGCTTGAGCGACGCGGGCTGGATGGCTTTGTGGTGCCACATTCCGATGAATATCAGAGCGAATATCTGCCGCCGCGCGGCGAGCGGCTTGCCTGGTTGACGGCCTTTACCGGCTCGGCTGGTGCGGCGGTGGTGTTGCGGGCGCGGGCGGCGGCGTTTGTGGATGGGCGCTACACGCTGCAACTGGCGCAGCAGACCGATACCAGCCTGTTCGAACCGCGTGACCTGGTGAGCGAAGGCCCGGCGGCGTGGATTGCAGCCAATGCACCGAAAGGTGCGAAGCTTGGCTATGATCCTTGGGTGCATACCCAGGCGGGGGTTGAGACGTTGCGCGCCGCGGCGGCCAAAGCGGGCGCAGAACTGTTGGCCTGCGACACCAACCCTATCGATACCATCTGGCACGATCAGCCGGAAGCGCCGCTGACCCCAGCGGTGCCGCACGATATTTCGCTGACCGGTGAGGCGGCGCACTCCAAGCGGATGCGCATTGCCAAAAGCGTTAAACGGGCCGGTGCGCAGGCAGCCGTTCTCACGCTTTCGGATTCGATTTGCTGGCTTTTGAATATTCGCGGCGCGGATACGCCCCATACGCCGTTCGTTTTGTCGTATGCGATTTTGCATGACGATGGCTCGGTTGATCTGTTCATGGACGGGCGCAAATCATCGCCTGCATTGGTTGCGCATTTGGGGCAGGCGGTGCGGATTCATGCGCCGGCTGCGTTTGGTGCATGTCTTGAAGCACTGAAGGGCAAGGCTGTGCTTGCCGACCCAACCACCGCACCAGCTGCGGTTTTTGAGCGGTTGGCGAAAGCGGGCGCGATTGCGAAGCGGCGCGGCGATCCGGTTCAATTGCCCAAGGCGTGCAAGAATGCGGTTGAGATTGAGGGGATGCGCAAGGCGCATTTGCGCGATGGCGCGGCGTTGTGCCGGTTCCTTGCCTGGATCGCGCGGGAAGCGCCGAAGGGGCATTTGACCGAGATCGAAGCCTCAGAAGCATTGGAAGGCTATCGCCGGGCGACCGGGGCTTTGACCGATTTGAGTTTCGATTCCATTTCGGGGGCAGGCTCGAACGGCGCGGTGGTGCATTACCGGGTGACACGGTCGAGCAACCGCACCATCCAGCGTGATGAAATTTATCTGATCGATTCCGGCGGGCAATATCCCGATGGGACCACCGACGTTACGCGCACCATGATTGTGGGCACGCCGACCGCGCAAATGCGTGACCGCTTTACCCGCGTGTTGAAGGGGCACATTTCACTGGCGACGGTGAGATTTCCCGATGGCACCACGGGGGCGGCGCTGGATGCGTTTGCACGCCGTCCGCTTTGGGAGGCGGGGCTCGATTATGACCATGGCACTGGCCATGGCGTGGGGAGCTATCTTTCGGTGCATGAAGGGCCGCAGAATATTTCCAAACGTCCGGTGATGCAGAGTTTGCAACCGGGGATGATCTGTTCCAACGAGCCTGGTTATTACAAAGCGGGCGAATATGGCATTCGCATTGAAAATCTGGTTGTCGTGACCGAGGGGCAGGATGTGCCGGGCGGCGACCGCAAGATGATGACGTTTGAAACAATTACGTTTGCGCCGATCGATCTTGAGCTGGTGGACATTGCGTTGCTGACGGATAGCGAGCGAGGCTGGCTGAACGGCTATCACGCCGCAGTGCGCGCGAAAATCGGGCCGCAGGTGGATGCGGAAACGCTGGCCTGGTTGACCCATGCAACGCGAGCGATTTGATGCGCAAATTTTCTGGCCCACGCGGCACGGTGCGTCGTCTTGTTCTGGACAGCAAGGTTTTGCAATCGAACATGCTGGGGGACCCGACGGAGCGGGTGATCGATGTATATCTGCCAGCGGGGCATGACGGGAACGGCCTGCCATTGCTCGTAGATATTGTGGGCTTCACCTCGGGCGGGCCTGCGCACACCAACTGGAAGAGTTTTGGTGAAAATATCCCCGAGCGGCTGGACAGGCTGATTGGCGAGGGTGTGTTGCCGCCTTGTGTGGTGGCCTTTCCCGATTGCTTCACCAAGCTTGGTGGCAACCAATATATCAACAGCGCCGCGCTGGGGCGCTGGGCCGATTTTCTGATCGAGGAATGTGTGCCGTTTGTGGAGCGCACATTCGGCTGCGGCGGCACGGGGCGGCGTGGGCTGTTTGGCAAAAGCTCGGGCGGCTATGGCTCGATTGTGCATGCCATGCTTTACCCAGATTTTTGGGCGGCGGCGGCGTGCCATTCTGGCGACATGGCGTTTGAGCTGGCTTATTTGCCGGAATTTCCGCGGCTGCTGCGCAAGCTGGCGAAATATGATCATTCCATTCAGAAATGGCTGGAACAGTT
>DATJDE010000350.1:0-6538 GCA_035497595.1 Rhizomicrobium sp.
GGGCAAGACCAATGTGCCCTTCATGCTGGGTGACATTCAGAGCTACAACGAGATCTACGGCACCACCAACAATCCTTATGATGTGGCGCGCACGCCGGGCGGTTCCTCCGGCGGGGCGGCGGCGGCGCTGGCGGCGGGCATTACGCCACTGGAAATTGGCTCGGACATTGGCGGGTCGTTGCGCCACCCGGCCAATTTCTGCGGTGTGACGGCACTCAAACCCACTTGGGGGGTGCTGTCAGGGCGCGGCCATATTCCGCCTGCGCCCGACGCTTATACCGAATTCGATCTGGGTGTGATGGGCCCGATGGCGCGCAATGTGGGCGACTTGCGGCTGCTGTGGGATGTGCTGCGCAAAGGCACGGGCAGGAATGTAGAGGCGGTAAAAGGCGCGCGGATCGCCGTGTGGGATGAAGACCCGGATTTTCCGCTGAGCAGCGAGGTGCGCGCTGCCGTTGGCCGGGCGACCAGCGCATTGCGTGACGCAGATGTTGTGGTGGGCAATGCAGCTATCCCGGTGACGGGGGCGGAGGTGATGCAGCCTTACATGCAAACGCTGCTCGCCATTCTTAATGCGGGCCTGCCCGAAGATGCCTATGCGGCCTTTGAAGCGATGCGGCCACAGGATTTGAAAACCGTGGCCGAGGGCGGGCCGGATGCGCCAAACGCTGCCGCGCGGCTTGCCAGCACCGCGAGCTATCGGGACATATTGCGCGCCAATGTGGTGCGCCAGAAACAGCGCGATGCGCTCACCAGCCTGTTCGATGAGGGCTATGACGCGATTTTGATGCCGATTACGCCGGTGGTGGCATTTCCCCATACTCAGCAGGGCAGTTTCAATGATCGGGTGATCGAGGTGGATGGGCAAAGCGTGCCCTATGGCAGCCTGCTCAACTGGATTGCGCTTGCCACCTCGCTGCATCTGCCCGCGCTTGCCGTGCAGGCGGGACAAAATTCTGCCGGCCTTCCGGTGGGGGTGCAGCTTGTCGGGCGGCTGCATGGCGAGGATCGTTTGTTCGATCTGGCAGCCGTGCTGGAAAGCGAACTCGGGGGCTTCCGTCCGCCCCAGCTTTAGGCCTTTGACGGCGCTCACATCGGCTGACAATATGTCAGACACGGGGCCCGCAAAGGAACAGCCATGACCATACGCCTGCGCAATGGAATCTTCCTCGCCCCCTTTCATCCGGTGGATGAAGATCCGACGCTGTGCATCCAGCGCGATATGGAACTGGTCGAGCATCTTGACCGGCTTGGTTATGAAGAAGCCTGGATCGGCGAACATCATTCCGCGGGCTTTGAAATCATCTCGTCGCCCGAACTGTTCATCGCGGCGGTGGCCGAGCGCACCAAGCGCATCAAGCTTGGCACTGGCGTCGTCTCGCTGCCCTATCACAACCCCTTGATGGCGGCGAACCGCATCATCCAGCTTGATCATCAGACGCGCGGGCGGGTGATGTTCGGCGTCGGCCCCGGGCTTTTGCCGTCGGATGCGTTTTCGATGGGGATCGACCCATCGGTGCAGCGCGACCGCATGGTGCAATCGATTGAGGTGATCCTGCGCCTGTTCAAGGGCGAACGGGTGACGGAGGACGCGGGCTGGTTCACGCTGAAAGATGCGGTGTGTCAGGTGAAGCCCTATACTTGGCCGCATCCCGAAATTTGTGTGGCATCGTCGGTCACGCCCTCTGGCGGCAAGCTCGCCGGGCGGCATGGCTTTGGCATGTTGTGCGTCGCCGCTACGCAAGCGATGGGCTATGACGCGCTGGCGATCAATTGGGCCATCGCCAACAAGACCGCCGCAGAACATGGCCTCGCGATGGACCCCGAACGCCTGCGCCTTGTCGGGCCGGTGCATATCGCGCCGACGCGGGCGGAGGCCTACGAGAATTGCAAATTCGGCTTTGATCAATGGCGCGATTATTTTTCCGGCATCAGCGCGGTTGCAGGGCGCGAGGCGACCGAGAACCAGCCGATTGAACGGCTGGTAGAACAGGGCATTGCAGTGGTCGGCACGCCCGATGATGCGATCACCCAGATTCGCCGCCTGCAGGAAAAGCAGGGCGAATTCGGCTGTTTTTTACAGCTCGGCCATAATTGGGCGAATTTCGAGAAAACCAAGACATCTTTCGAGATGTGGCAGCGTTATGTGACGCCCGCCATTCACGGCGCCAACAGCGCGCGTGAAACTGCGCTCGATTGGGCGCGTGACAACAAGGAACGGTTCATCGGCGCGGCGATGAGCGCGGCGATGCAGACCATCCAGAAGCATCACGAGGACGAAGCAAAAAAGGCCAGGTAGGCGTTCTACAGCTTCACGCGGCCTGTGGTGATCGCTTCATAGCCGTCCTTGTCCAGCCGCTCGTAGCGGCAGGTGATGGGGTCGAGCACATAGAGCGGATCGGCAATCGTTTCCGGGTTGAAGCCTTCTTTCACCAGATCGACCTTGCGCAGTTTGAAGGTGCCGGTGATTTCCTGTTCGGGTTGCAGGCGCAGGAAGATCGGGCGGGCATAAGCGGGCAGGTTGGATTTGAGTTTTTCGCCCAGCGTGGTCAAATCGAACTCCGCCCCGGCTGAGATCGAGGCCATGCCTGCGCGGCCATCCATGCCGGGCACCTGCACGCCATAGACATTCACATCGAGAATGCCGGGAATGATGCCCAGCACTTCGGCCACTTCGCTGGTGGCGACGTTTTCGCCCTTCCAGCGGAAGGTATCGCCAATCCGGTCCACGAAATAATAATAGCCGAGAGCATCTTTGCGCAGCAGATCGCCGGTGCGAAACCAGTGGTCGCCTTTTTCAAAGACGTCATCGAGGATTTTCTTTTTGGTGTCTTTTTCCTGCGTGTAGCCTTCAAAGGTGCGGCCCGGTTCATCGACGATCTTGCCGATCGCTTCACCGGCCTCGCCATCGTCACATTCGATGCAGTGACCATCGGACCCGCGCACAGGCATTTCGCTTTCAATGTCGAACTTGATGACGCGGCAGATGATGATCTTGCGCATATAGTTCGGGATGCGCCCGATTGCGCCGACATGGCCATCGTAATTCAGCATGGACACATTGCCTTCAGTCGCGCCGTAAAATTCGACGATCTTGGGAATGGCAAAGCGCTTCTGGAAGGCGGGCCAGATTTCAGGGCGCAAGCCGTTGCCGGTGATGGCGCGGATTTTGTGGTCGCGCTCATGCTCGGCGGCTGGCGCGTTCAACATATAGCGGCAGAGTTCACCGATATATTGAAACAGCGTCGGCTCATATTTGTGCACGTCGCTCCAGAATTCGCTGACGGAGAATTTGCGTTTGATGATCACCGAGCCGCCGGTGAGAAAGGCTGGCCCCAGGGCGCACATGCCGCCGACCGAATGGTACATCGGCAGCACATTATACATCCGGTCTGTCGCCTTGGCGTTCAGCCCGCCCGCAAAGCCATACATCATAAAGAGCATGCGGGTGTGGCTGATGTTCGCCGCCTTGGGCAGGCCGGTGGTGCCGGAGGTGAAGATGTAGAACACCCGGTCCGCGCATGTCGGCGGATTGGCGATGTGGGGGCGCGTGGCGGGCAGGGTGTTCACCACCGCATCCAGATCTTCCATGCCGTCACTTGCGCCGCCCGCGCTCCACGCCGTTGGGCGGTTGGTCACCTGGTCGGCGATTTCGGCATAGGCGGTGGCCAGTTCCTCGCCCACGATCACATGCTTCACATCGGAAATATTGATCGAATGGGCCAGCGGCTGGCGCCGCAGATTGGTGTTGATGAGGGCCGTTATGCCGCCCACCATCACCACGCCCATCCAGGCCATCAGATATTCGGCGCGGTTTTCCATCAACAGCGCCACCACATCGCCCTTGCCCACGCCTTGCGCCTTGGCCCAATGGGCATGGCGGTTGGCGCCTTCATTCAGGTCGCGATAGGTGTAGCTCCGCTCCGGGCAGATGACCGCGAGCGCATTGGGCGTTTTGGCGGCCTGTTCGGCAATGATGCTGGTGATGATCCGGGTGGAGTGCGGTTTCACCTTCCGCAACATATAAAAGGTGCGGATTATGCTGGAGAGGTAGATATATTCGCGCTGAACGCCCGCGAGAAAGCTCATCCGGTCCCACCCTGAAAATTTTTTCGAGAATAGGTTGCAGGGTTTTATGGTCAAGGTTGTCAATAGCCGCAGGCGTCAAGATGCCGAAACACGGCTCGATCTCAGAGGGCTGAAATGCCCGATGCCTGCTCTACTCGCCCGCCGCGCTTTGGAGCGCGCACGGCCGGGCGACACCGTGGAGGTCATCACCGATGACCCGATGGCGCCCATCGACGTGCCCCATATGTGCCGGCAGGAAGGGTTTGACTGTGTCGCCGTCACGCGCGGTACGGGCGAAGACCGCATGATCCTGCGCCGCCCTATGCAAACGGGCGGCGCAGATCGTTTGGATTAACGGTTGGGTGGCGGCGGTGGCGGGACGGCTTCAGCGCCGACATGATCCACCACTTCGCGTGCATCCAGCGCGCGGGTCTCATCCTTCGCCTGGTCGGGCGTCAGCATCACGATTTCCGCATAGGCCTGGTAGCGGGTGATCGGATAGGTATCGACCGTATCGAAAGACGGCCCGAACGGATCGCCATAGGCCCAACTGTGGCGATACCAGAAGCCGCGCCCGCGCCAGCCCGGCCAGCCCACGAAATCGGAGCGATAGCTGGTTTTGGCTTCGGTATCGCGGGTGTCGAACACGAAATAGCGGAAGCCCGATTGCAGCGTGACCTCGGCAGAGCGCAGCAGCAGATAATCTTCAACGGTCTCGCGGCGGGTCACCGAATTTCCGGTGAAGGTGACGCGATAGCGGTTCTGCTCCAGCCGCTGGTCGGTATAGCCGGTGGTGCCGCCGGGCTCGCGGGGGGCATAGGGCGCTGGCGACGAACATGCCGTGAGCGCCAAAAGACCAAGTGTTCCCAGTAGCTTGGCTTGATCGTGCAGACGCATAGTGTGGTCCTTCAAAAGGAATTCCCGAGATCGGGCACTTTAAAGGAACGTTCCTGTCTGCAGCATGAATAAAGTCGGCTTAGAGTATTTATAAATGACTAGTCATTTAGTAATATCCTGCGATGACCAAACCGCCCTTGCCGCCCGAATCCGCCCGTTGGCGCCGCCGCAAAGATGCCCGCCCGCAGGAAATTCTGGAGGCCGCTCTGGCGGTCTTCGCCGAAAAAGGTTTTTCCGCCGCGCGGATGGAAGATATTTCCAAACGCGCCGGGGTGACCAAAGGCACGCTCTATCTTTATTTCGAAGGCAAGGAGGCGCTGTTCAAGGCGCTGGTGCGCGAATCGCTCAGCCCGCTGATTGACACCCTGGCCGCACAGGCGCGGGCTTTTGAAGGCTCGTCACGCGATCTTTTGACCATGCTGCTCACCGCGGCGGGTGGTTTTGTGCGCAGCAGTGACAGAGTGGTGCTGCCCAAGATTGTGATCGCCGAAGCGGGGAATTTTCCCGAGTTGGCGCGCTTCTATCGCAGCGAAATCATCGACAAAGGCTTGGGCCTTTTGGAAGAGATCGTGGCGCGGGGCATTGCGCGCGGCGAATTTCGCAGCGTCGAACCTGCCCATGCCGCAAGGCTGTGCATTGCGCCGGTGCTGTTTGCCGCGATCTGGCGCATCACCTTCGCGCGCCTGGAGGCGCA
Organism: Rhizomicrobium sp.; assembly: GCA_035497595.1. Taxonomy (GTDB): domain Bacteria; phylum Pseudomonadota; class Alphaproteobacteria; order Micropepsales; family Micropepsaceae; genus Rhizomicrobium. The sequence continues at coordinate 5,660 of DATJDE010000350.1, forward strand.
GCCCTATGATTATGACGGCCTGATCGCCACCCATGTTGAAACGCTGCTGCGCGGCCTGTCCGTCGGAGAAACGTGATGCAAAAAATCTGCGCGCTGCTTTGTCTTGTTCTGCTGGCGGGCTGCGGTGAGACGGCGGAACGCGGCTGGCTTGGTTATGTGGTGGGCGACAATGTGCTGATCGCGGCACCGCAAGCGGGCTGGGTCGGCAATCTGTCGGTGCAGCGCGGGCAATTGGTCAAACCGGGCGATCCGTTGTTTACGCTCGATGATACGCGCGAACAGGCCACCCGCGATTCCGCCATCGCAACCATCGCGCAGACGGGCGCGCAACTGCGCGATGCGCGGGCCGCTCTTCTCCTGGCGCAAAAGGAATTGACGCGCCAGTCCGGCTTGCGGACGGCCCATGCGGGCACGGCGCAAAATTACGATATCGCCAAATCCAACTATCAGCAGGCGCAAGCGCGCATCGCGCAAATTGAAGCGCAGGAAAAACAGGCACAGGCGGTGCTCAGCGATGCGCGCTATCAATTGTCGGAACGGGCGGTGGTGTCGCGCACGCAGGGGCGTGTCGAAGACATCTATTTCCGCGAAGGCGAATATGCGCCTGCGGCAATTCCGGTGGTGTCGGTTCTGCCGCCTGCGAACATCTATATCCGCTTCTTTGTGCCCGAGAACGAATTCGCCAAAGTGAAGCTCGGCCAGAAAGTCGCCATCACCTGCGATGCCTGCGCGCACGGCATCACGGCGACCATCACCTTCATCGCCCAGCAGCAGGAATTCACCCCGCCGGTGATCTTCAGCGTTGGCAGCCGCGAGAAGCTGGTGTTCAAACTTGAAGCGCGGACGCCTGCCGGGTTGAAGCTCAATCCGGGCCAGCCT
>DATJDE010000351.1:0-5501 GCA_035497595.1 Rhizomicrobium sp.
TGGGCGCAATCTCCAACACCTGCCGGTAACAGCGCTCCGCGTCCTGCTTGCGGTCTTCACGGTGGTGGGCAATGCCTTCATCAAGAATGTGCTGCAACTGCGCGGGCGAAATCCCCGCCCGGTTAAAGGCCGGAAACGCCCGGCCCTGCAGCATCTGGTCCAGATCATCAAACGAGGAATGGTCAGCCATCGCAAAGATCCACAAAAGGGCAGGGGATTCGATGGCCAATTGCTGGTATTGTAAAGCCGTCAGGGGCTGAGGCGTCACAAAGGATGATCCAGCATGACCCAAAAACCACGCGCTCTTATTTCTGCATCGTTCGCGTTGGCCGCGTTTGGCAGCATCGCGCCTAGCGCCGCTGCAACAGTGGAACCGTCTCCAGAGCTGTGTCTGCGCAGCGATGAACTGCGCCAGATCACCATGGCAGGCGACAGCGCCGCCACCGTGAAAGACCGTAATGGTCGGCTGTTTCATGTCGCGTTCACCGCGCCCTGCGGCGCCCGCCATGTCGGGGTGTTCTTCACCACCCAGCCGCAAAACATGCAGACCTGTCTGAAGCCTGGCGTACCGCTCAACACCAACCGCTCGGGCGCCTGTGTGGTCAAATCCGTGCAGGCGGCGGACTGAGAGGCTATGCTGAAGGGCTAGCCGAACGGAGCCAGCCCTGCCCACCGCCCTCATCACCCATCCCGCCTGCCTCGCCCATGATCCGGGCAAAGGCCACCCCGAAAGCCCACAAAGGCTGGAAGCCATTCTGCGCACTCTCGCCGGGCCAGACTTCACCACCCTGATCCGGCACGAAGCCCCGCGCGCACCCAGCGAATCGCTACGCGCCGCCCACAGCGCCCAACTGGTCGATGCCATCCTCGGCCCGCTCAACGCGCAGGCCGCAGCAACCGGGCAGGTAGCCATCGATCCAGACACGCTCATGTCGCCCGGCTCGGCAGAGGCCGCCTTGCGCGCCGCAGGCGCCGCCATCCTCGCCGTGGAAGAGGTGGCAGCAGCCCGTGCCAGCAACGCCTTCTGCGCCATCCGCCCGCCCGGCCACCATGCCGAACATGGGCGCGCCATGGGCTTCTGCCTGTTCAACAACGTGGCCATCGGGGCACTCCATGCCCGCAAGCTGGGGTTTCAGCGCATCGCCATCGTCGATTTCGATGTCCATCACGGCAACGGCACGCAGGACATCTTCTGGAACGATCCCGATGCCCTCTTTATCTCCACCCATCAGGCCCCGTTCTATCCCGGCAGCGGCGCGGCGGCAGAACGCGGTGCGCACGCCAACATCCTCAACCTTCCCCTGCCAGCAGGCGCAACCGGGCGAGACCTGGCCCACGCCTATGAAAGCGCCGCGCTGCCCGCGCTGAAAGCCTTCCGCCCCGATTTTCTCTTTATCTCCGCAGGCTTCGATGCCCATGAAAGCGATCCCCTGGCCGGGCTCGCCTTCACCGAATCAGATTTCGCCTGGGCCACAACGGCGCTGTGCGCGGTGGCGCGAGACGCCTGCGGTGGCCGCGTTGTTTCAGTTCTCGAAGGCGGCTATGACCTTGGCGCCCTCGGGCTGAGCGTTGCTGCCCATGTGCGGGTGCTGATGGAGTTCTGAAATGTCGAAAACCCCGCCCGAAACACCCCCCCCCGAGGTCGCGGGCCTCAATTTCGAGGCCGCGTTGCGCGAACTCGAATCCATTGTGGGCCGTCTGGAACAGGGAGAAGTCGATCTGGAAGATTCCATCGCCCTCTACGAACGGGGCCAGTCTCTAAAGGCTCATTGCGAGCAGAAGTTGAAAGCCGCCGAAAGCCGGCTGGAAAAGATCGTCCATGGCGCAAACGGCCCGGCAGGGGCCGAGCCGCTGGATATCGGCTGACCGGGCTGTAACGGAAAAAGCGCCGTCTTGTGCACCATATGCCACAACCGGGAACTTTGTAGGGTTGCTCCGCCTATCACCTTGATTTGTTCGGGGAAAAGGCCGATTTTCGCACCGCGGCGGCGCAGGTAGCGCAAATCACGTGTTCACCCCAAGGCGTCCCAACAATCGGATTCATTGATGAGTTTGCCCACCAAAACGCCTCTCCTCGATCAGGTCACCCACCCCGCTCAGCTCCGTGCTCTCGATAAGGCCCAGCTCCCGCAGCTCGCCTTTGAGTTGCGGCAGGAGTTGATCGACATTGTCTCGGTCACCGGCGGCCATCTGGGCGCAGGCCTTGGCGTGGTGGAACTGACCACCGCGCTGCACTACGTTTTCAACACCCCGGACGACAAGATCATCTGGGATGTGGGCCACCAGGCCTATCCCCACAAAATCCTCACCGGTCGGCGGGACCGGATGCGCACCCTGCGCCAGGGCGGCGGTCTGTCCGGTTTCACCAAGCGGGCCGAGAGCGAATACGATCCGTTTGGCGCGGCCCATTCCTCCACCTCCATTTCGGCGGCTTTGGGTTTTTCGGTCGCCAGCAAACTGACCGGCAAAAAGAACCACGCCATCGCCGTGATCGGGGATGGGTCGATGAGTGCCGGCATGGCCTATGAGGCGATGAACAATGCCGGCGCGATGGATGCACGCCTGATCGTCATCCTGAACGACAACGACATGTCCATCGCGCCGCCGGTCGGTGCGATGAGCGCCTATCTGGCGCGGCTCATTTCCAGCCGCCCCTATCGCAACTTGCGCGAATTCGCCAAGCAGCTTGCCAACCGCATGCCGCGCTCCATGAAGGTCGCGGCCGGGCGGGCGGAAGAATATGCCCGCGGCATCGCCATGGGTGGCACGCTGTTTGAAGAACTGGGCTTCTATTATGTCGGCCCGATCGATGGCCACAATCTCGATCACCTGATCCCGGTGCTCGAAAATGTGCGCGATTGCGATACCGGCCCGATCCTCGTCCATGTGGTGACGCAGAAGGGCAAAGGTTACGCCCCGGCCGAGGCCAGCGCCGACAAATATCACGGCGTCAGCAAGTTCAACGTGGCCACCGGCGAACAGAAAAAATCCAACCCCAAAGCCCCCGCCTATCAAAATGTGTTCGGCGAAGCGCTGAGCAAACATGCCGATACCGATCCGCGCATCGTGGCGATCACCGCCGCCATGCCGTCCGGCACCGGGCTGGATATTTTCGGCAAGAACCACCCGACCCGCTGTTTCGATGTCGGCATCGCCGAACAGCATGGCGTGACCTTCGCGGCAGGTTTGGCCGCCGATGGCATGCGCCCGTTCGCGGCGATCTATTCGACCTTCCTGCAACGGGCCTATGACCAGGTGGTGCATGACGTGGCCATCCAGTCGCTGCCCGTGCGCTTTGCGATGGACCGTGCGGGCCTTGTCGGCGCCGATGGCCCGACCCATGCGGGCTCGTTCGACACCACCTATCTCGCCACGCTGCCCAACTTCGTGGTGATGGCCCCGTCGGATGAAGTGGAACTGATGCATATGGTGGCCACGGCGGTCGAAATTGACGACCGCCCGTCCTCCATCCGCTATCCGCGCGGCGAAGGCATCGGGCTTGAACGCCCGGCCATCGGCAGCCCGCTGACCATCGGCAAAGGCCGGGTGATCCGCGAGGGCACCTCGATTGCGCTGCTCAGCTTCGGCACCCGTCTGGCCGAATGTCTGATGGCGGCGGATAAACTCTCCGCCTACGGATTGTCGGCCACGGTGGCCGATGCCCGCTTCGCCAAGCCGCTGGACGAAGATCTGATCAGCCGCCTCGCCCGCGAACACGAAGTGCTGGTGACGATCGAAGAAGGCGCGGTCGGCGGCTTCTCCAGCCATGTGCTGCATCTGCTGGCGACCAAGGGCCTGCTCGACCGTGGGCTGAAAGTCCGCCCGATGGTGCTGCCGGATCGCTTCATCGACCATGACACCCCGGAAAAAATGTACGAAGCCGCGGGGCTGGATGCGAACGGCATCGTCGCCACGGTGCTGGGCGCACTTGGCCGCGAGCAGGATGCCGCAAGCATCAGCCGCATAGCCTGAGCACACAGCTTCGCATTCTCAAGCTCGGTCATGGCGGCGATGGTCTCGCCGACAATGGCAGCTTTGTGCCCTTCACCGCACCCGGCGATGTTGTGCAGGTCGATGAGGCGGGCAGGCTGCTCGCCATCCTCGAACCATCGCCCCAGCGCGCCACGCCGGTCTGCCGCCATTTCGGCACCTGCGGCGGCTGCGCCCTGCAACATCTGGATGAGCCGAGCTATCGCGCCTTCAAGCGCGATCAGGTGGTGCAAACGCTGGCCCAGCGCGGCATCAGCGATGTTGAGGTCAATGAGCCCGTCATCGTGCCGCCGCACAGCCGCCGCCGTGCCGCGCTCAAAGCCATCAAACAGAACGGCGAAACAAAGCTCGGCTTCAACGCCCGCGCCTCCCACGCCATCGTGGATATGCATGATTGCCCGGTGCTGTCGCCCGATCTGTTTGTGCTGGTCGGCAAACTGCGCGCGCTGATGCACGCCATCCTGCGCGATGGTGAAAAAGCCGACCTGCATCTGACCGAAGCCGATAACGGCTTCGACCTCGCGCTCACCCTGAAGCGCGCAAATACCCCCGCCGTGATTTCCCAAATCGCCCAGCGCGCCCCGCTGATGGGGCTGGTGCGGGTGACGGCGGGCCGCGACCCGCTGGCCGAATTCGAGCCTCCGTATTTGCGCGTCGGCCCATCCACCGTGCGCCTGCCGCCCGACCCGTTCCTGCAAGCGACGCGCGAATCCGAACAGTTCCTGCAAGACTATGTGGCGAGCGCCGTTGGCAAAGCCCGCAACGTGGCCGATCTGTTTTGCGGCCTCGGCACCTTCGCGCTGCCACTGGCCAAATCGCACAAGGTCCACGCCTTCGATGGCGACCCGGCAATGATCGCGGCCCTGGATAGTGCCGCCCGCTCAACCAGCGGCCTCAAACCGCTGAAAGCCGAACGCCGCGATCTCTTCCGCCGCCCACTGGCCGCCTTTGAGCTGAACAGCTTCGATGCCGTGGTGATAGATCCCCCACGCACGGGCGCGACTGCGCAGGTCGAGCAGCTTGCCAAATCAAAAACCGCCCGCATCGTCTATGTCAGTTGCAGCCCCGCCAGCTTCGCCCGAGACGCGCGCCACCTGATCGATGCGGGCTACCGCCTCGGCCCGGTCACCCCGCTGGATCAGTTTCTCTGGTCGGCCCAGCTTGAATTGGTCGCCACATTCGAGAAAGGATAGGGCAGGCCATGACAAGAGGCGGGGGGATTTAATGCGGAGTGCGGCCATCGCCATTGCCATCATTATGGCGCTCACCGCCGCAAGCTATGGCGCGTGGCGGTACGCAACCTCCGGCCCCTATGAAAATTGGGCCGTCCTCGTCGCCTCCGGCGATTTCCACGCCCATGACGGCGGCCCCAGCCGCGCCTTCGACAATGCCCGCCGCGATGTGGTGACCGAACTGGAACATGTCGGATTCCGCCCCCAGAACATCCGCCAATACTCCGCCTGGGCCCGCTATTTCGCGCGCGATGCGGTGGAGCGGAACAACACCCAAAC
>DATJDE010000352.1:0-4703 GCA_035497595.1 Rhizomicrobium sp.
TCTGACCTGATAGACATCCGCCGCATCGAAAGAACGCTCGAACGCCACGGGGAGCGCTTCATCGCCCGGCTCTATACCGAAGTGGAGCGCAAAAAATCCGACGACCGCAAACAGCGTGCGGCCTCCTACGCCAAACGATTCGCCGCCAAGGAGGCCTGCGCCAAGGCATTGGGCACCGGGTTCCGCAAAGGGGTGTTCTGGCGCGACCTGGGGGTGGTGAACCTGCCCAGCGGCAAACCCAGCCTCAAACTCACCGGCGGCGCATTAAAACGCCTTCAGGAAATCACCCCCGCCGGGCACGAGGCCCAGATAGACCTGTCGATTACCGATGATTTCCCGCTGGCACAGGCAATTGTCATCATCACCGCCGTTCCCGCAGCCCCGGCCGGATAAGGCATATTGCCCCGCACCCACCGGCCAGTCGGCGAATAAAGCGTGCCGTGGGTTGATTTTCCCCGGCTCGTCCGCTCTTTACGATCCTCATGGCAGAAGAGCCCCAGATGACCGAAACCACCTCCCCGGAAACCGCCGCCAGGCAAAAGCCCAAACCGCAGGGCGAATCCTGGTTTGATACGCTGAAAACAGTGGTCTACGCGCTGCTGATCGCGGCGGTCATCCGCACCTTCTTCTTCCAGCCCTTCAATATCCCGTCCGGCTCGATGGAGAGCACGCTGCTGGTGGGCGATTATCTGTTCGTCGAAAAATATGCCTATGGCTTCAGCCGCCATTCCTTCCCGTTCAGCCTCGGGCCAATCCCCGAAGGGCGGATTTTTGAACGCCCCGCCCAACGCGGCGATGTTGTGGTGTTCAAAATGCCCAACCAGAATTCGCCCGACTACATGAAAGATTTCATCAAGCGCGTCATCGGCGTGCCGGGCGATCGTGTGCAGATGATCGATGGCCAGGTCTATCTCAACGGCCAGCCGGTGCCCAAAGTGCGCGTCGATGATTTTGTCGAAGGCGCCGACAGCTACACCGAAATGCATGTGCCGCGGTTCCGCGAAACCCTGCCCGGCGGCAAAACCTATGAAGTGCTGGATCGCAACCCCGATGGTGATCTCGACAATACGCAAGTCTTCATCGTGCCCCCCGGCCATTATTTCATGATGGGCGATAACCGCGATAATTCCGATGACAGTCGGCGCGATGTGCATTTTGTGCCCGCCGAAAACCTTGTCGGCAAAGCTCGCATCATCTTCTTCTCCACCGACGGCAGCGCCCATTTCTGGGAATTCTGGAAATGGCCCACCTCCATCCGCTATGGCCGCCTCTTCACACCGATCCAGTGATCTGGAGGCCCGGCTGGGCCACAGCTTCGCCGACCCCGCACTTTTGCAGCGGGCGCTCACCCATGCCAGCCGCGGCGCGATGTCGAATGAGCGGCTGGAATTTCTGGGCGACCGCGTGCTCGGCCTCATCATCGCCGAAAAGCTCTATGCCGAGTTCCCGGGAGAGCCCGAAGGTATTCTCGCCCTCAAGCTGAACGCACTGGTGAACGGCGAAGCCTGCGCCACCGCCGCGCGCGAGGTTGGGCTCGCCGAATATCTCATCCTTGCCTCCGCCGAAGCGGGCAGCGGCGGGCGCAAGAAAAGCGCCATTCTTGCTGGCGCCATGGAAGCGGTCATTGCCGCGCTCTATCTCGATGGTGGATATGAAACCGCGCGCCGCTTCATCGACCGCACTTGGGCGCACGCTGTCGAAAATCTGAGCACCGAGTTGCGCGATGCCAAAACAAGTTTGCAGGAATGGGCACAAAGCGCCGCCGGAAACGCGCAAGGCCTGCCCACCTACACAGTCTCCGGCCGAGAAGGCCCTGACCACGCCCCCCGCTTTTGCGTTACAGTGAGCGTCAAGGGCCACGACCCCGAAACAGGCTTCGGCGGCTCAAAACGCGAAGCCGAACAAGATGCAGCCCGGCGTATGCTCGGCAGATTGGGACTATCATGACACGTTGCGGTTTCGCCGCCATCATCGGCGCGCCAAACGCAGGCAAATCCACGCTGGTCAACGCGCTGGTGGGCTCCAAAGTCTCCATCGTCTCGCCCAAGGTGCAAACCACCCGCATGGCGGTGCGCGGCGTCGCCATCCGCGATGAGGTGCAAATCGTGTTTGTGGATACGCCGGGCATCTTCCGCCCGCGCCGCAAGCTCGACCGCGCCATGGTGAAAGCCGCCTGGACCGGGGCAGGGGATGCCGATGCCATCTGCCTGATCGTCGATGCCCCCGCCCATGTGGACGAACCCGATGGTCTGGCCGCGCGCGACACCGCCATGATCATCGAAGGGCTGAAAGCCAACAACCAGCGCGCCGCCCTGCTGCTCAACAAGATCGACGGCATGAAGCGCGAAACGCTGTTGCCGCTGATCGAAAAATTCAATGCCGAAGGCGTGTTCGACGAAGTCTTTGTTATCTCCGCGCTCAAAGGCGATGGCGTGGCCGATATCGGCGCCTGGTGCGCCGCCCGCATGCCCGAAGGCCCGTGGCTCTACCCTGCAGATCAGGCCGCGGACATTCCCTCCCGCCTGCTCGCCGCCGAAATCACGCGGGAGAAAATCTATCTGCGCCTGCACGACGAACTGCCTTACGCCACCACGGTCGAAAGCGAAGGCTGGGAAGAGCGCAAAGACGGTTCGGTCAAGATCAACCAGATCATCTATGTCGAACGCGACAGCCAAAAATCCATCGTGCTCGGCAAAGGTGGCCAGACGATCAAAAAAATCGGCGAACTGGCGCGGCTGGAAATGGAAGAAATTTTCGGCCACCGCGTCCATCTGTTTCTCTTTGTGAAACTGAAGGAAGGCTGGGCCGAAGACCGCGAGATCTATGCCAATATGGGCCTGGACTATCCAGAAGGTTAAGCCAAAGGGCAGCGCATGGAATGGACGGACGACGCCATAGTCCTGTCAGTGCGCGCCCACGGCGAAACAAGCGCCATTGTGGAAGCTTTGACCCGTCACCATGGCCGCCATCTGGGGCTGGTGCGCGGCGGTGGCTCGCGCAAGGCAAAGCCTGTGCTGCAACCGGGCAACAGCGTGCAGCTGCACTGGCGCGCCCGGCTTGCCGATCATCTGGGCAATTACGCGGTGGAACCGGTGCGCGCGCGTGCAGGCGAAATGCTGGAAGACCGCGAGCGCCTTATCGGCCTCAATGCGTTCACAGCCATTGCCCGTGCCGGGCTGCCCGAGCGCGAAACCCATGCCAATGTGCATGAAGCCGCCGAAATCCTGCTCGATGCCATGTTGACGCAAGAATTCCTTCACTGGGCGCCACTATTCGTGCGCTGGGAGGCAGGGCTGTTGGAAGCGCTGGGCTTCGGGCTCGATCTGTCGCGTTGCGCCGCCACCGGCTCCACCGACGATCTGATCTATGTGTCGCCCAAATCGGGCCGCGCTGTCAGCCGCGTGGGCGGGGCGGATTATAAAGACCGGTTGCTCCCGCTACCGGGTTTTTTGCTGGCCTCGCAAAATGCGCAGGTTTCCCGTGCTGAAGTCGCACAGGGGCTGGCGCTGACCGCCTATTTTCTGCTGGAACGCGTGCTCCAGCCAAATGGCCGCGATCTGCCACCTGCCCGCCAGCGTCTGGCCGAATTGGCTTTGCGGGAATCACTGTAAAGTTTTATCTGCACATTCTCTCTTCAAGAAAAATCGGATCACATGGGTTCTTTACCGCTGAAAGACGATATTCGCCCCGAACCGCTGAGCAAGGCGCTGTCGGAGCGGTATCTCGCTTACGCCCTCTCCACCATCACCCAGCGCGCCCTGCCAGATGTGCGTGACGGGCTGAAACCGGTGCATCGCCGGGTGCTGTGGGCCATGCGCGCGCTCGGCCTCAACCCGCAATCCGGTTTCAAAAAATGCGCCCGCGTGGTGGGCGACGTGATCGGTAAATACCACCCCCATGGCGACCAGTCGGTCTATGACGCGCTGGTCCGCCTGGCGCAGGATTTCGCCGTGCGTTACCCGCTGGTCGATGGGCAGGGCAATTTCGGCAACGTCGATGGCGATAACGCCGCCGCGATGCGCTACACCGAAAGCCGCCTCACCGCCGTCGCACAAGCCCTGCTGGAGGGGCTGGATGATGACGCAGTAGATTTCCGCGTCACCTATGACGGCGAAGAAGAAGAACCCATCGTTCTGCCCGCCGCCTTCCCCAATCTGCTCGCCAATGGGTCCAACGGCATCGCCGTGGGCATGGCCACATCCATCCCGCCGCACAATCTGGGCGAACTCTGTGCCGCCACCGTGGCCCTGATCGAAAACCCGAAGACGGATGATGCGGCCCTTCTCACCCATGTGCGCGGCCCGGACTTTCCAACCGGCGGCATCATCGTGGACGATCAGGCATCCATTGCAGAGGCCTATCGTACAGGCCGGGGCGGTTTCCGTGTCCGCGCCCGCTGGAAAAAGGAAGAGGGAGATCGCGGCAGCTACCACATCGTGATCGACCAAATTCCCTATCAGGTACAAAAATCCAAGCTGATCGAGCGTGTGGCCGAACTTCTGGAGCAGAAGAAGCTGCCTTTGCTCGATGACATTCAAGATGAATCCGCCGAAGACATCCGCATCGTGCTCGTGCCCAAAACGCGCACGGTCGATGAGAAAATGCTGATGGAGCAGCTTTTCCGGCAAACCGATCTGGAAGTGCGTATCCCGCTGAACATGAACGTGCTGGATGGCGGGCTGATCCCGCGGGTGATGAGCCTG
>DATJDE010000353.1:0-7235 GCA_035497595.1 Rhizomicrobium sp.
TCCTCATTCATGCCATCGCGAAACGCGAGCGTCGCCGATTGCAGCGAATGCTCCATCCGGTCGACGGCGAATCCCCCGCAATCACCTTCCAACAATTTCAGATGGGTCAGCACCCGATCGGCGAGCCCCTTGTTGAAATTCATCGCGGCCATGCCGATCTTCATCCAGTCGTCCTGGGTGCCTTCGGCCATCGCATGAAATTGCGCACGGTCAGCAGGATGTTCGGTCATGGCAAACCCTTTCGCTTAAGGCCGCCCCAGTCTGACGCCCCCATCGACAACCCGTCAACCGGCGTCTTTTTGCGGGCGCGAAGCAATGCTAAAGAGCGCCCCCACTCAAACGACAGGCCCCGGTATGTCCGTAAAGAAGATCGAACGCGCCCTCGAAATGTTCCTCTTCACCAGCCGCTGGCTGATGGCGCCCTTTTATATCGGTCTGGTGGTCGCCCTGGTGGCCCTGCTCGCCGTCTTCGTGAACGAGATCATCCACACCGTGCCCACTTTGTTCAGCGGCGGCGAAAGCGCGGTGGTGGTCTGGGTGCTGACCCTGATCGACCTGTCGCTTGCGGCCAACCTTCTCCTGATGGTGATCTTCTCGGGCTACGAAAACTTCGTGTCCAAAATGGATGTGGTCAACCACCCCGACCGCCCGAGCTGGATGGGCACGATCGATTTCTCCGGCATGAAACTCAAACTGATCGCCTCCATCGTGGCAATCTCGGCCATCCAGCTGCTCAAGGCCTTCATGTCGATGAAGGAGCACAATGAAACCGAACTGATGTGGCTGGTCATCATCCACCTGACCTTCGTGGCCTCAGGGGTGATGCTGGCGCTGATGGATTACATCGCCGCCCGCGGCCATGAAAAGGCCGATCACTAAGTCAAACCGGGAGAAGGCTGGCCGATAAGGCCAGCCTTCTATCCCTTACGTATTCATGCTGTCGAAGAAATCCGCGTTGTTCTTGGCCGAGCGCAGCTTGTCGAGCAGGAACTCGATCGCATCGATGGTGCCCATCGGCGCCAGAATCCGGCGCAGCACATACATCTTCGAAAGCGTCGCCTTGTCGACCAGCAACTCGTCCTTGCGGGTGCCGGATTTGAGAATGTCGATGGCCGGGAACACGCGCTTGTCGGCAACCTTGCGGTCCAGAATGATTTCCGAGTTGCCCGTGCCCTTGAACTCTTCAAAGATCACTTCGTCCATCCGGCTGCCGGTATCGATCAGCGCCGTCGCGATAATAGTCAGCGAGCCGCCTTCTTCGATATTACGCGCCGCACCGAAAAACCGCTTCGGCCGCTGCAACGCATTGGCATCCACACCGCCGGTCAACACCTTGCCGGAAGACGGCACAACCGTGTTGTAAGCGCGCCCCAACCGGGTGATGGAATCGAGCAAAATCACCACATCGCGCTTGTGCTCGACCAGCCGCTTGGCTTTCTCGATCACCATTTCAGCGACCTGAACGTGGCGCGTCGCCGGCTCGTCAAAGGTGGAGGAAATCACCTCGCCCTTCACCGAACGCTGCATGTCGGTCACTTCTTCGGGGCGTTCGTCGATCAGCAGAACGATCAGATAACATTCTGGATGATTGGCCGAAATCGCCCGCGCGATATTCTGCAAAATCACGGTCTTGCCGGTACGCGGCTGGGCGGTAATCAGCGCACGCTGGCCCATGCCCACCGGCGCCACAATATCGATCACCCGCCCGGTCTTGTCCTTCAGCGTGGGATCATCGATCTCCATCGTCAGCCGCTTGGTCGGATACAGCGGCGTCAGATTGTCGAAATGCACCTTGTGCCGAATTTCTTCGGGGTCTTCGAAATTGATGGTGGAGACCTTCAGCAGCGCAAAATAGCGTTCGCCATCTTTCGGCGCGCGGATCGGGCCTTCCACAGTGTCGCCGGTGCGAAGCCCAAAGCGGCGGATCTGCGACGGGCTGACGTAAATATCGTCCGGCCCGGCAAGATAGTTGGATTCCGGTGAGCGCAGAAAGCCAAAGCCATCCTGCAGGGTCTCGACCACCCCCTGCCCCGTGATCTCCACATTGCGCTCGGCCAGTTCTTTGAGGATCGCGAACAGCATGTCCTGCTTGCGCATGGACGAGGCGTTCTCGATCTCAAGTTCCTCGGCAAAGGCCAAAAGATCGGTGGGGATTTTCGATTTGAGATCCTGCAGCTTCATTGCCTGCAGGCCGGATTGCACAGTCATTAAAACACCTGGGATAAAAGGGAGATTCACCGCCAGCCGATGACCCGCGAAAAGCGTGGCCCGCAGCAAAGACTGGTTAAAAAGATCGGACGCCGCTTGCCGCCTTTTGGGCTGTCGCCGCACGCAAAGCCTGCGCGGGGCCACCTCGACGTTGATGGGGAACAATGCCTTATAGCGTTATTTAGTCCTGATGAAAAGCCGGTCAAGAGCAGGACGGCAAAAAAAGATGGCTACCCTTTTTGACGCTGACCTCAGAAGGGCTTCACCAGAACCATGATGAGAATCCCTATCAGCAATACCGCCGGGACTTCGTTCCACAGGCGGAAAAAGCGGGCGCTATGGCGATTCTCGCCGCGGGCAAAGGCCTTGTACCAAAGCGAAAAGAAGCCGTGCAGGCCGCTGAGCACCATCACCAGAGTGAATTTGACGTGAAACCAGACATCGAGATAGGCCCCGGTGACATAAGCAAGGGTCAGCCCAACCACCCACACCACCAGCATCGCCGGCACGATAATGCCGCGCAACAGCCGGTGCTCCATGGTCACAAAGCGGGCATATTCCGCAGTGCCTGGTGTGGTTTCGGTATGATAGACAAACAGCCGCGGCAAATAGAGCATCCCCGCCATCCAGGCGAAGGCGGCAAAGACATGCACAACCCTCAACCACACAAGGTTGTCCGTCAGAAACTCCATCATCGCGTCATCTCCCTCGCACAACCGCTAAGTCCGGCCGGACAAAACCGGCCTCCAGAATCGGAAATCATCTCGGTTGACGCAGCTGCACGCTCTACCAGATCGGCCAATTCGCCGACAAATGCTGGATGTGTCCCCACCGTCGGCACCCGCAAATAGTCGGCAACACCAGCCGCCTTCGCCAGATGGGCGTATTCAATATCCAGCTCCACCAGCGTCTCGGAATGTTCAGATACAAACGCGATAGGCACCATCACAATGGCCTTGCCTTGCGTCCCACAGGCACGAATTTCCGCATCCGTCGCCGGGCCGATCCATTTCAGCGGCCCTACCCGGCTTTGATAGCAAACCCGTGCATCCAACCCACTTATCCCCAAAGCCTCCACAATGGCGGCGGCACTTTGCTCGACCTGCCATTGATACGGATCGCCCCCCGCAATCGTGCGCTCCGGGAGCCCGTGCGCCGAAAGCAGCAGGCGATAATCGAGCCCGGGCTTACGCTGTGCCCAGGTCTGGCCAATCAGCTCCGCCACCGCCGTCACAAAGCCCCGTGCCTGCGGGTAGCAACAGACCGGCACGCTGGGCGCCACTATTCCGGCGCGGCGCGCCGCATCCCCCCAGGCCTTCAGGGACGAGCCTGTAGTGGTGGTGGAGAACTGCGGGTAGAGCGGCAGTGCCACAATCTTGTCAGGCTGGTAGGCCGCTATAGCGGCTGCAGCGCCTGCGCTATCGGGCGGCGAGCAACGCATCGCAATGAAGGCGCGCGCCTCAACGCCCCGCGCCGCCAGTTCGGCTTCCAACGCACGTGCTTGGGCCTCGGTTTCTTCCAGAATGGGGGAGCGTCCGCCGATCTTGGCGTAAATCTCCCGTGCCACCGGGGCTCTGCGCCGGGCAATCAGCCAGGCCAATGGGCCGCGCACAAACGTCGGCACATTCAAAATCGCCGGGTCCGAAAACAGATTACGCAGAAAAGGCTCAATCGCGTCCGGCGAATCCGGCCCGCCCAGATTGAACAGAACAAC
Source organism: Rhizomicrobium sp. (assembly GCA_035497595.1). GTDB lineage: Bacteria > Pseudomonadota > Alphaproteobacteria > Micropepsales > Micropepsaceae > Rhizomicrobium. Next base: position 3,923 of record DATJDE010000353.1, read on the forward strand.
CGCAAGCTTCACCGGATCACCCGCACAACAGCATCAATCGCGTCACTGAGCCGCCCGGATCTGGGCCACCAGCGCCGCCACATGTTCCAGCGGTGTTGGAGGCAACACCCCGTGGCCAAGATTGAAAATAAACGGCTTGCCCCGCATCGCCGCCAAAATCCGGTCCGTGGCGTCCCTTTGCGCCGCCCCGCCGGCCATCATCGCGATGGGGTCGAGATTGCCTTGAACTGGTCGTCCAAGCCCCGCCGCCCAATCAATCGGCGCCGTGGTATCGACAGAAACAGCGTTCACCCCAGTGATCGCCATATAGCGCTCATAGCCCCGCAACGTGGTTGCGCGCGGGAAACCTATGATCCGCGCCTCAGGGCGTTCCATGCGCACGCGCTCGACAATCCGCCGTGTCGGCTCGATCACCCAGCGCTCAAAAGTCTCCGCCGTCAGGCTCCCTGCCCAGCTATCAAAGATTTGGACAGCGTCCGCCCCTGCGTCCAGCTGTTTGATCAAATGAAAAGCCACACATTCCCCGATCACCCCGAGGAACTTTTCAAAGCCTGCCGGGTCGCGATAGCCCCATAACTTGGCTGCCCGCTGTTCCTCCCCCTTGGCTGCCCCCCGCGCCATATAGCTCGCCAGAGTCCAGGGCGCCCCGGCAAACCCTAAAAGCGCGGTTTGGCCATCGAGCTGCGCCTTCACCAGACCAAGGCTTTGGTAGACCGGCGCCAGCACCCGCCCCCACACAAGCGGGTCCAGCTCAAGGCCCTGCCCATCTTCTTCCCCCAACGACACCTTCGGCCCGACGCCCTCATCAAAGGTCACCGTGAAGCCCAGCGCCATCGGCACCACCAGAATGTCCGAAAACAGGATCGCTGCATCAAAGCCAAAGCGGCGGATCGGCTGGAGCGTGATTTCCGTGGCGATTTCAGGATTCATCGCCATGCCAAGAAACGACCCGGTCTTGGCCCGTAACTGCCTGTACTCTGGCAGGTAGCGTCCAGCTTGGCGCATCATCCAGACAGGCGGGGGCCAAACGGCCTCGCCGGTCAAAACACGCACAATCTTTTTCTCTTCCTTCAAAACAAGACTCCTAAGAAGAGTTGTTGGAGTTGATGTAAGGGCTGTGATCTGTGGAAGGATCGGTGGGCAGCTTTTGATCTAGGCCTTAAGCTGTTTTGGCTCAAGGGCTTGGTAAAGCCACATGGGCCGAAGGGGAGAAGACTCTGTACCCATATCGTCACACGCGAAGGAACCGTCATGCACACTCGCCCCATTCCCCTTTCAAAGCCGGGCCTTTGACGTGCTGTTTTGTGGATGATCCATTACGGCTGGGCATGAAATTGAGGGTAAGTCTGTGAGTCTGGAATTTCATGTCCATCTCGTCTCCGATGCGACGGGTGAAACCCTCAACGCCATCGCGCGTGCCGCCCTTGCGCAGTTTGAAGGCGTCACCGTCAACGAGCATTTTTACGCGCTGGTGCGCAGTAAACGCCAGCTTGACCGCGCGTTGGAGCATATCAGCGAAGAGCCAGGCTTGGTTTTCTTCACACTGGTCAATCCGGATTTGCGCAAGGCCTTGTTGGCGCATTGTGTACAGATTGATGTTCCAACCTATGACGTGTTGGAAGCCCCCATCTCGGTGATGCGGCAATTTCTCGGCACCGCGGAAAGTCATCGCCCCGGTGGTCAGCATGGCGTGGACAAACGCTATCTCGAACGTATCGAAGCGCTCAACTTCACCATCCAGCATGATGATGGCCAGGCGCTCGAAACACTCGACGATGCCGAAGTTATTCTCGCCGGCGCCAGCCGCACCTCCAAAACACCTACATGCGTTTATCTCGCCATTCGCGGCATCCGCGCGGCCAATGTCCCCATCATTCCGGGCATGCCATTGCCGCCGCAATTGCTGCGCGCAAAGAAACCCTTGATTGTGGGGCTTTGGGCCTCCCCTGACCGTCTGGTGCAAGTCCGCCGCAACCGCCTGCAAACGCTGGGCGAGGTGCGTGATACCTCTTACGTCGATCTTGAAGTGGTCCGCGCCGAAGTCACCACCACGCGCAAACTTTTCGAACAGCGTGATTGGCCGACCATCGATGTTTCACGCCGTTCGGTAGAAGAAACCTCGGCCACCATTCAGAACCTTCTCACCGAGCGACAGGACAAAGGCTTGTGAGCGAGCTTGTCCTTGCCTCTGCCAGTACCGTACGCGCGCGGCTGTTGAAGAACGCCGGTGTGCCCTTCACCGTTCGCCCCGCATCCATCGACGAAGACACGGTCAAAGAGTCTCTTCTTGCCGCACATGCGCCGTTGCGCGATATCGCAGATGCGCTGGCTGAGCTCAAAGCCTTGCGCGTCTCAAACTCCGATCCTGCAGCACTGGTCCTCGGCGCCGATCAGGTTCTGGAATTCGACGGCGCACTCATCAGCAAATGCGCCAGCCTCGACGAGGCCCGCGCTCTTCTCCAGCGGATGCGCGGCAAGAAACACACCCTGATCAGCGCCCTGGTGCTGGCCAAAGGCGGTGCGCCCATCTGGCGGCGGGTCGACAGCGCGCAGTTGTGGATGCGCGACATATCCGACAGCTTTCTGGATGCCTATCTTGCGCGTGAAGGCGACGACCTCTTGAGCGGGGTCGGCTGCTACCGTCTGGAAGGACGCGGCAGCCAGCTGTTCGACCGGATCGACGGCGATTATTTCACCGTGCTGGGCCTGCCGCTGCTGCCGCTGCTGACCGCCTTGCGGCAATATGGGATCATCGTGCCATGAGCACAGATACCAAACTTGCTGGCGTGGTCGGCTGGCCGATCCACCACTCCTTATCCCCGCGCCTGCACAGCCACTGGCTCAAAGCCCATGGCGTGGATGGGATCTATGTCCCCCTGCCCATCGCCCGCGAAAATCTGGCCCGTGCGCTGGAAGGCTTGCGCCTTGCCGGGTTTCGCGGCGTCAATCTCACCATCCCCCACAAAGAAGCCGCCTACGCACTCGCCCATCGGGTAGATGCGGCCGCCCACGCAGCAGGCGCCGTAAACCTGCTGATCTTCCACGATGACGGATCGCTGGAGGGCCGCAACACCGATGCCGAAGGCCTCGCCGCTAGCCTCAGCGCAGGCGGTATCGCGTTGAACGGCGCGCCAGCCGTTCTTTTGGGCGCAGGCGGTGCCGCCCGCGCCGCCATCCTGTCCCTCGATCAATTGGGTGCCGGCGAAATCCGCATCCTCAGCCGCAATCCGACAAGCGGAAAAACATTGGCTGCCGCCCTGGCCCCCTTCGTCAAAGCCCGCCTCATCCCTGCCCCCTTCAGCGATTGGCCCAC
>DATJDE010000354.1:0-5059 GCA_035497595.1 Rhizomicrobium sp.
GTCCATGAACAACAGCACAAGGCTGTTTGGTGATGAAGAGGGTGGCGCGCTCAATCTGGACTGGGGCGCGAATGTGTCCCTTCTGTTCGGCCGCCAGCGCGCCGAAACCAGCCATCAGGAAACGGCGAAAGTCATCAGAAACGTATACGGTTCACCAGCAGTATTCGGTATGACAGGAAATATCGCCGCGCCATCCGTCCCCCACACCCGCTCGCGCACCGTCACCATTCCCAACCTCGGCGGCTTCGCAGGCCTCTCCTACCGCTTCACCAACGCTAAACTCAGCGCAGGCTATCGCGCGGATTTCTTCTTCGGCGCAATGGATCGCGGCCTCGACACACGCAAATCAACCACAACCGGCTTCCACGGCCCCTTCGCCACGATCAGCATAGGATTGGGGGGCTAAAGCCGCAGGCTTGCTGCGGGCGGGGATGTGGTGCTCTGATGCGGGTAGAGAACCCGGAGATAACCATGTCAGATGTAGCCGATTACACCCCGCCCAAAGTCTGGACCTGGGATAAAGCCAGCGGCGGCGCCTTCGCGAATATCAATCGCCCGATCGCAGGGCCAACGCATGAAAAAGTGCTTCCCATCGGGCGCCACCCGCTGCAACTCTATTCGTTGGCAACACCCAACGGCGTAAAAGTCACGGTGATGCTGGAAGAACTTCTGGCGCTCGGCCATAGCGGGGCGGAATATGACGCCTGGCTGATCCGCATCAATGAGGGGGATCAGTTCGGCAGTGGCTTTGTCGCGATCAATCCCAATTCCAAAATCCCCGCGCTGATGGATCACAGCACCTCCCCTCCGACACGGGTGTTCGAATCCGGCGCCATTCTCTTGTACCTGGCCGAAAAATTCGGCGCGTTCCTGCCGACCGATCACAAAAAACGCACCGAATGCCTGAGCTGGCTGTTCTGGCAGATGGGCAGCGCCCCCTATCTGGGCGGCGGTTTCGGCCACTTCTATGCCTATGCCCCCACCAAAATCGAATACGCCATCGATCGTTTCGCGATGGAGGCAAAGCGCCAACTGGATGTGCTGGATCGGCACCTCAGCGAAAACGCCTTCATGGCGGGCGATGAATATTCCATCGCCGATATGGCGATCTGGCCGTGGTATGGCGCGCTCGCCAAAGGCCTCATCTATGGGGCAGGGGAATTTTTGCAGGTGCAAACCTACAAAAACGTCAATCGCTGGGCAGATGTGATTTCCGCCCGTCCGGCAGCCATGCGCGGCCGCATGGTCAACCGCGTCATGGGTGAGCCAAACAGCCAGCTCCATGAACGCCACAACGCCAGCGATTTCGACACCAACACGCAAGACAAGCGCAGCTGACGCGCCCGTAACCTCCGCGCAATCAAGCCGATATTTTTTGGCCAATGTCCCTATCCCCCCTCCCGCGCGGGAGGGGGGAGTTTTTGCTGCACTGCAAAATTGAGCGATGCGCTTCTGCAACAGCTGCAAATAGATAGGCTGCTTAGAGTTCTAAGCGGTTTGACTTATGTAAAATTATTTCACAAGGTTTGCGCCAGAACCCCCACCTGATAGGGGGCCTTGAGGGAACGCCGCAACGACCCGTTGCGGCAGGAAACAAAGGCGCACGACCATGCGATTGAAATCAGCATTGCAACTTTCTGCGTTGACGGCAGCCTTCATCGCGCCGGCCACGCTCAGCGCTGCACAGGACATGATAATCGAAACGGTTGTCGTCACAGCGCAAAAACGCGTTCAAGATGTGCAGGACGTGCCCATCTCGATGGAGGTACTCAGCGGCCGCAAGCTCGAAGAGCTGAACGTGCGCACCTTCGAGGATATGGCGCAATACGTCCCCAATCTCACCATCCAGCCCACCCCCGGCGCGAACGAAATCTACATTCGCGGCATCGGCTCGGGGTCGCAGAACTTCGCCTTCGAACAGGCCGTGAGCCTTTATGTCGATGGCATTTATGCAGGCCGCAACCGCCAGTTCATGGCGCCCTTCTTCGATATCGAACGGGTGGAAGTGATGCGCGGGCCGCAAGGCGCGCTGCTCGGTAAAAACACCAATGCAGGCGCCATCAGCCTCGTCTCCGCCCAGCCGACCGACACCTTCAAGGCCGGGCTGGATGTCACAGCCCTCTTGGATCGCAAAGGCTTCGACGTTTCGGGCTTCGTCTCCGGCCCGCTAACCGACGATCTGTCGGGCCGCCTCGCGGCGAAATGGGTCAATGAAGACGGCTATGTCGACAACATCGCCTATGACCGCAAATCCTCAAGCCCGAATGACAGAATGGTGCGCGGCACGCTGAAATATGAGCCGCGTGAAAACGCCGACGTGACCGCGAAAATCGAATATTCGGATTCGCTGGTCAACGGCACCCCCTCCATTTCGCAGATCCCGGCAGAGGGCAACGATTTCCTGCGCGGCATCAAAAACGCCGTAGATCCCTTCGGCTATCAGGAAAAAGACAAAACCCGTTCGTTCAATTCTGTGGTCACCGGCAATTACGGGCTGGGCGACAACACGCTGACCTCGGTGTCGGGCTATTCCACCTACAACGCGAAAAAGTTCAACAGCGGCTCCGCCTCGGAGGTGTCAGACTGGCTGACCACGCAGGTCGAATATTTCCACCAGTTCTCGCAGGAACTGCGCCTTGCCTCGCCCACCGGCGGCACCTTTGAATATATCGTCGGCGCCTATGCCGATACGAGCAAATTCAAATCGCATTTCGACACGATGTATGACATCGGCTTCGCCCCGCCCCCGCGGCCATCCTTTGCCGCCGGTCATTCCGACATGATCTACGATCAGTTGACCAGCACCTTCTCCGTGTTCGGCCAGGGCCAATGGAATGTGACCGATGAATTCGAGGTGGGTGCCAGCCTGCGTTACACCAGCACCTCGAAAGATGCGACGTTGGATTACCTCGTGTTGCAGGGCAGCGCCGTACCTGCCTTGGGGCCACTTGATCCCACAGTGGGACATCCGAGACACCTGGGCGGGTCGTTCCGTGAGGAAACCATCGATCCCTCCGTCGTGCTGCGCTACAAGTTCAACCCCACCAGCATGGCCTATTTCACCTTTGCAAAAGGCTCCAAGGCCGGCGGCTTCGTCAGCAACACCAGAACCGTGACGCCCGGAACCTTTGCGTTCAAACCCGAAAGCTCGCGCAATCTTGAAGTCGGTGTGAAATCCACCTTCCTCGATGGCCATGTCGTCGGCACGCTGACCGCCTTCACCACCAAGTTCAGCGATCTTCAGGTCAGCAACTATCTGCCTGTCACAGGCATCTCCATCGGCAACGCAGGTTCGGCAACCACGCGCGGCTTTGAATTCAGCGCCGATATGTATCCAGTCGAAGGGCTGACCCTGTCGTTCGCCGGTTCCTATCTCGATGCCAAATATGATGACTTCCCGGGTGCCACCTGCGTGGTCATCCTGCCCTGCAACCCGAACCCGGCCCTGAACAATATCGGCGGCACGGTGCTCCCCATCGCCACCAAATGGTCGGGAACCTTCAGCGCGCGCTACACAACGCCGCTTACCGACACGTTAAAAGGCACAGTGGGCGTCAACGGCTCGTTCCGCAGCGCCTATTACACGGAAGCTGACCTCAACCCCAACGCACACTCGCCCGCCCACACCAAAGTCGATGCGCGTGTCGAGATCGGCAATATCGATGGCGATTGGTCGGTCGCACTGGTCGGCAAGAACCTGACCGATGTGCACAGCTACAACTTCAGCTATAACTGGCCGTTCGATGGCGCACACCGGCAATATTATCTCGAACCGACACGCACCTTCTACATCCAGGGCAGCCTGAGATTCTAACGGACACACGCATGAATCTGGCCCCGCTTTTCACGCCGTTTCAACTTGGCAACCTGCGCCTGCGCAACCGGTTCATCCTTCCGGCCATGCAGCGTGAGTTGTCCCCCGGCGGCGTGCCAAGCGAGGACATGGCGAATTATTATCGCCGCAGGATCGAAGGCGGGCTGTCGCTGATCATCGGTGAAGCGACAGCCATCGATCATCCAAGCTCAACCCATTACACAAAATTCGCCCGCCTCTTCGGCCCCTCGCTAGAAGGCTGGAAGCGTGTGCTGGATGGGGTGAAAGGCGCAGGCGGCCATTTGTTCGTCCAGCTCTGGCATCAGGGCGCGGTGCGCAAAGAAGGGCTCGGCCCCCATCCCACCGTGCGCAGCTTAAGCCCGTCCGGTTTCATCCACGCAGGCGAGCGTAACGGCCTTGCCGCCACCAAAGACCAGCTTGCCGAAATTCGTGACTCCTTTGTGCACGCGGCCCAAACCGCCAAGGCGCTTGGTTTCGACGGTATCGAAATCCACGGCGCGCATGGTTACCTGCTGGATCAGTTTCTCTGGCACGAAACCAACCAGCGCGATGACATCTATGGCGGCGCCACGCTTGCCGAACGCCTGCGCTATCCATGCGAAGTGGTGGCCGCTGTGCGCAGCGCCATCGGGCCGGACATGCCCATTTCGTTTCGCATGTCACAGTGGAAAGAACGCAAATTCGATACGAAGGTCGCAAACACACCCGATGAAATCGCCCTGCAAACCGCCGCCCTGTGCAAAGCGGGCGTAAATATTTTCCACGCCTCCACCCGCCGCTTCTGGACACCGGAGTTCGAAGGCTCGGATCGCGGCTTCGCAGGCTGGGTAAAATCCACCACACCAGCCCCCGTCATCGCGGTCGGCAGCGTCGGGCTGAACAGCGATATCATGTCGAGCCTGCATGGAGAGGACGTCGCCTCCACAGGTGTCGCCGGGCTGGAAGAATTGCTGCGCCGCTTCAACGCGCAAGAGTTCGATCTGGTGGCGGTGGGCCGCGCGGTGCTGGGTGATCCGGATTGGGTGAGCAAGGTGCGCGAAGGCCGCTTCGACGAGCTAAAGCCCTTCAAGCGTGAAGAACTCAACTTCCTGACTTCGTAACGCTCAAAAAATCTCTGCCGCCTCGCGTGCCGCAGGAAAGAAAGAGGCAACATACGCATCGCGTTCGCCTTGCGTCGGCCGTGTAGTTTGCCAGGCGCACAATGCGCGCACGTCGTGAATGCCG
>DATJDE010000355.1:0-4139 GCA_035497595.1 Rhizomicrobium sp.
CTATACGCTGCCGCTATGAACTCACTCACTCCGCTGCTCTTCGTTCGCCGGGGATGACAGTGAAGGGCGCGCGGGGTGACAAATCGCGGGGCGATTGGTAGAAACCGCGCGCTCTTTTGACATCGACCTGAACCCCTGCCACCCGCGCCCCCAAGGAGCGCTCCACCTCATGTCCAAGATTTCCGGCAATGACATTCGCCCCGGTACGATGATCAATTACGACAACGGGCTGTGGATTGCGGTGAAGACGCAGAAGGTGAAGCCCGGCAAGGGCGGCGCGTATAATCAGGTCGAGCTCAAGAACGTCACCACCGGCACCAAGCTGAACCAGCGTTTTCGTTCTGACGAGACGGTGGAGGAAATCTATCTGGAGAAGAAGGATTTCCAGTTTCTCTATGCCACCGGCGACATGCTGACCTTCATGGACATGGAGAGCTATGAGCAGATCGAGCTGGCGACCGATTTCGTCGGTGATCAGGCGCAGTTTCTGCAGGACGGGATGAAGACGCTGGTGCAGATGTATGATGGCCGCGCCATCGGCATTTCGCTGCCCCTGCAGGTGACGCTGGAAGTGACTGAAGCCGATCCGGTCATGCGCGGCGGCACGGCGGCGCCCTCTTATAAAACCGCTGTTCTGGAGAACGGGATGAAGATTCAGGTACCACCATTTGTGGATGCGGGCACCAAGGTGATCGTATCGACCGAGGACGGAAGCTATATCCGCCGGGCCGAATAACCATGCGCTATCTATCGCCTGCGTTGAATGTGATGACCGCCGCCGCCCGCAAGGCCGGGCGTGCCTTGATCCGCGATTTCGGGGAAATTGAGAACCTGCAAGTCTCGATGAAGGGGCCGGGGGATTTTGTCACCACCGCCGACAAGCGGACCGAGCGGATTCTGGTGGACGAATTGAGCAAGGCGCGGCCCGGTTATCCCTTTCTGGTGGAGGAATCCGGTGTGATCGACGGGCCGGACAAATCGCATCGCTTCATCATCGATCCGCTCGATGGCACGACCAATTTCATGCATGGCATTCCGCATTTCGCCATTTCCATTGCGCTGGAGCGCGATGGGCAGATCGTTTCGGGGCTGGTGTTCAACCCCGTCACCGACGAGCTGTTTGTGGCCGAGAAAGGCGCGGGCGCGTATCTTAACGACAAGCGGCTGCGGGTGGCGGCGCGCAGGCAGATTTCCGACACGCTGAGCGCCACCGGCATTCCCTTCATGGGCAAAAGCGGGCATGCGCTGTTTCTGGCCGAGCTGGCCGCCGTGATGGCGCGCAGCACGGGTGTACGGCGCTTCGGATCGGCGGCTTTGGACCTCGCCTGGGTGGCTGCGGGACGATATGACGCGTTCTGGGAGCGGGATCTCAAGCCCTGGGACATGGCGGCGGGGCTTCTGATGGTGCGTGAGGCGGGCGGCGTGGTCAGCGATCTGGAGGGCGGGGAAATGATCTTCGCCACCGGCGAGGTGCTGGCCAGCAATGAGACGCTGCATCCGCAATTTCTTAAACTGCTGAAAGAGGCAGGCCGCGCGGGTTGAAGCGCACGCCATCGCCTGTTTAAGGTCATCGTGGGTTGGAAAAGGAACGGCGTCTTGGCTGGAAGCCGCTTGCTCGTCTGTGCTGCCGTGCTGGGTCTGTTGTGCGGGCCTGCGCTCGCCCAGGTTGCCACCTCCAGCGGGTCGCGGGTTGTCACCGACCCTGAAACGCGCCGGGTGCGTGTGATCAATCCCGAACTCGACCGGCCCGATCCCTATGAGGGCCAGACGGGCATGGCCGTGTCCGAACCCATCATTCTGAAAAAACCCCAGAAGAAAAAGCCCAGGCCCGCGCCGCCCAAGCCGGCGCCCAGTCTTGCCGAAACACCGCAAGCCGAGCCGGAGCCCGCAGCTGAACCGGCAGTGCAAGCCAGCCCGTCCTCCTCCCTTGGGGCGGAGGATTATGTGTCGCCCTTTGGCGATGCCGAACCCGCCCCTGCCCCGCCGCCCAAAAAGCCGGTGGAAAAACCGAAGCCCGCGCCGAAAGCGGCCCCTGCGGAGTCCGAGATTCCATTCTCCTTTGGCGGGCAGGATTCATATGCCCACCCGCGCCAGCAGCAGGCAGCGGCCCCGCACGCCGCTTCGGGCAATCTGATGCGCGGCGACAATGGCAAGACGCGCAATATCCGCATCAACTTTATTGCGGGCAAGGCTGAGCCATCGGCCGAGGTGGCGACCGCGCTCCAGGCGCTCGCACAAGACCTTACCCGCGAATTGCAGGCCAAGCCCGGTCGGCTTTTGCTGCAAGCCTATGCCGGCGCGAAGGGCGACAAATCTTCGGATGCGCGCAGGCTCTCGCTCAAGCGGGCGCTTTCGGTGCGTCAGTTGCTGATCGATTCCGGCGTGCCGTCAGACCGGATCGACGTGCGCGCCATGGGCGGGGCGAGCGATGGCGACCGGCTCGACCGGGTGGATGTGTCGTTGCACGGCTGAAGCAGCCAACGCCTACCCCACATTCATATCCATATCACGGCCTTCTTTGGCAAAGGGCGCGAGCACCGCAATTACCAGAGCGGCGGTGATGGCGACGCCTGCCAGCGCGATGGAATAGCGCCCGCCGAAATGGGTGGCGAGCCCGACTTGCAGGGGCGCGTTGGATGCCGCGATGAAATTTCCCAATTGATAGATCGTGCCGGGAAAAGTGCCGCGCGCGTGGCGGGGCGACAATTCGTTGAGATGGGCCGGGATGATGCCCCACGCGCCCTGCACGAAGAACTGCATCAGGAACGCGCCAAACGCCAGCAGAATGGGGGTTTGCGCAAACGCCCAAAGCGGGGCGACCAGGGCTGCCAGCAGCGTGGTGATGACGATCATGCGCCGCCTGCCGAAACGCTGTGAGATGATGCCGAAGGTGATACCGCCGAGGATTGCGCCCAGATTATAGACGATGGCGATTTTGCTGACGGTGGCGTGATCGAAGCCGTGCTGGATTTGCAGGAAGGTGGGATACATATCCTGCGTGCCATGACTGAGGAAGTTGAACGCCGTCATCAACAAAATGGCGTAGAGCGCGAGCTTCCAGTGGCGGGTGAGAACCTGTTTGACGGTTTCTTCCTGCGCAGCCTCACGGTCCCAGCCCGGGGATTCCGGCACATGGCGGCGGATGTAGAGAATGAGCAGCGCGGGCAAAACGCCGACCGCGAACATGCCGCGCCAACCGATCAGCGGATAGAGAAAGAAGAACACCAGCGAGGCGAGCAGATAGCCGCTGGGATAGCCCGATTGCAGCAGGCCCGACACAAAACCGCGTGCCTGCGGCTTCACCGTTTCCATGGTGAGGGAGGCGCCGATACCCCATTCGCCGCCCATTGCAACACCGAACAACGCGCGCAAGATCAGAAACACCGTGAGATTGGGCGAGAAGGCCGTGGCGAAGGCGAGCAATGAATAGAGCGCCACATCGAACATCAATATCGGACGGCGGCCAAACCGATCCGCCAGGCGCCCGAAGATGAACGCGCCGATGGGGCGAAGGCCGAGCGTGAGGGTGAGCGCCACGGACACGCTGGCAATGCCCGCACCGAATTCGGCGGCAACGTCTTTCAGCACGAAGACCAAAAGAAAGAAATCGAACGCATCCAGCGTCCAGCCGAGATAGCTGGCGGCGACGACGTGTTTTTGCGCTTGTGTCCAGCCTTTCAATGCGTCGAGCATGGCGATTCCCCCAAGGCCGGGTCAGGCTATTCGCATTCGCAGCGGATGCAAATATTGCCTGTTTTGTGCCGTAAAGGTTTGGGAACGTCGGGACGGAGGACGATACAATGGCAGAGATGAACCGCAGATCACTGTTGCTTGCGGCCGCAGGCGTCATGGCCGCGGGGCCTGTTTTGGGCAGGCCGAACAGCGACGCTCAGGCCATGACAGCGGCCTTTGCCGAGCTTGAGCGGCGCGGCGGTGGGCGGCTGGGTGTGGCGGTGCGCGATAGCCAAAGCGGGGCCACATTGTCCTGGCGGGCGGATGAGCGGTTTTTTCTGTGCAGCACATTCAAGCTGCTTGCGGTGGCCGCCCTTCTGAAGCGCGTAGATGATGGCGCGGAAAATCTTGATCGCACCATCGCCTATGGCGCAGGCGACATGGTGAGTTATGCGCCGGTGACGGAA
>DATJDE010000356.1:0-26509 GCA_035497595.1 Rhizomicrobium sp.
CTGCAAAAAACCATTCAGCAGCGGTTGGGCCATCGCATCGCCTTTGGGGTGGAAGACGCGAAAATTGCCCTCTCCGCCCAGCCTTCGGCCCGCCTGCCGCTCGATTTTCTCGAATCCGGCCTTCACGGCACGCTCACCCGCGCAGATTTTGAAGACGCCATAGGGGATAAAACCACCCGCCTGCACAGCACCGCACGCGCCTGTATCGCCGATGCAGGCGTTCGGCCCGAAGACATTCAAACCATATTCTTTACCGGCGGCTCAAGCCGCGTGCCCGCCGTGCGCCACGCCATTGCCAGCGCCGCGCCTGAGGCCCGCGCCACCGAGGGCTCGGACTTTCTATCGGTTGCTATGGGCCTGACACAGGAAGCCGCGCGCCGTTACGGCACTACCTGACGGCATCCATCGCCTTGCGCACTTCGGCTTTGCACTGGTCACTGTCGTTCTGCTGAATGGCGGCATCTGCGGCCTGCATGTGCCCCAAAGCGATCGCTTTTTTGTCGGCATCGATCACCGTTTGCAGCTTCAGTTCCGCATTGGTGATCACGTCATCGCAGCTCATATTGGCCGGATAAGGCGGCTCCGGCGCAGGCCGGGTGGTAAATGCCGGCTGCGCCAACGCGGCACCCGCCAGAAACCATCCACCAATGAGCGCGCCCGCTGCCAGGCTGATCAAACCGTTCGCTGCCATGTCATCCTGCCAAAACAGTGCGCGCCAAAATAAGGTCATACCGTTATAATGCAAAACGAAACCCAGCAATCAGGTTCCATGACCAACCAGCCCGGCGTAACCGACAACACCACCCTTCACCAGTTCGAACTGGTGGAAGACGGCCATATGGCTCTGGCCCGCTACCGCCGCCAGGCCAACGTCGTTGCCGTTTACCACGTTGAAGCCGATCCGGCCTTGCGTGGCAAAGGCACCGCGTCACGGCTGATGGACGGGATTGTGGGCATCGCCCGCGCCCAATCCCTCTCCATCCAACCTACCTGCGCCTATGCGAAAGACTGGTTCAGCAAACATCCGCAAGCTGCTGATGTCTTAAGCTAAGCCTTAAAACGAATAGGCCCGTTTCTGGAAAAGCGCGTTGCCATCGCCCTGGGTCACGCGAAAAATTTCCAGACAATTTTCATCATTCAGATCGCTGCACGAAACATTGACCAGCATGGAATAGGTTTCTTCGCCGGACTTCGCTGAACAGGCAATGCGCCCATTCTCTGCCTTCGTACCATCGGCATTGCTCGATAGCGTCGCGTTGAACGGTACAACGCCATAGTCCCGCACCCGCGCCAAAGCGGCACCACAGACGCCATTGGGCTGCGCATCGGCGCTTGCGGTTTGCGCAGGCTCCGTTCCGCCAGGTTGGGTTTTGTTCAACGCGAAATACCCTCCTACCGCGCCCAGCACCACTACGGTTGCCGCCACGGCCACCCAGATCGGCCTAATGCCGAACAACTTTTTGTTCTCAGCGTCGCTCACACACGATCTCCTCTGCACAGATCAATTGAAAGCCCAAATCAAAGTACACGTCTTTGCACAAACGACTTATTGAACAAACCGTTTCTTGCGGTACCGGCGGCCATAGCGCCGACCTTCGCCGCTGGTGACCGAAACGATCTCACTCAGCGGATGCGCCAGCACCTCCGCCTCCGGCCGGGAAACGAACAGTTCAGCATGCAGCAAGCCGTCACTTTCCTTGCCATGCGGATCCAGCCCGAGCGCCGTCACCGCCTTCACACTCGCATCGAGTTCGGACTGCGAATGAAAACGCCGCTGCACAAAGGTTACGCCGCCCAGCTTTTCAGTTACCAGCCCATGCTGCTCAAGCTCGGCTTCGATGGCGTCATACGGAAACATGCGCAGCACAAAACTTGCAACCCACGGCGCGCGCCCACTCTTCTGCATCGTGAAAAGACGCCGGAAGGTTTTTTCGGTCACATAACCGACGCACCCTGTGGAGACGAGGATGTCCAGATCCTCCAGCATCGCGCGCTCTGCTGGCGCGGCCTCACCACATTCCAGATTCGCCGCGACGCCACAGTCGATCAGCCCGACAGATTTGGCATATTCGATTGCCGACGCCGACGCATCGAGCCCCCGAAACCGCGCATTGACCTGTTCCGGCCAGGACCCGAAAAAATGGGTATCCAGTTCCATCAACCGATCGGTGGAAAGCCCATCCATCGTCGTGTTGTTGTAGCGATGGGCCATGCGCTGCATATCCAGCGGAAAACGCACCAACGCCGCGTTGATTCCGTAAGAGCAGCCAATATCGAGAACATTCACACGGCGACCTTGTCGCATCGCGCAATGTGCGATCAGCGAGCGCAACACGCCCTTCGCCAGATCAGGAATGACATAATCAAGCCCGCCAAGAACTTTCAGATATTCCCGCGGATCGGGCATCTCATAGATGCGGTCAAAATTTGCCTTGTCTTTATTGAGTACATCAAACCGGACATCGGCCTGTGCAGTTGTGGCAGCAGTCACCATACCTCTCTTTTGCCGCTCGCGCGCGGCTATCATCTCCAAAGAAATAGTAGGGCGTCGTACCCCCTGAGAGCCGTCATTGCAATAATTTTGACAATACAATGTTCCAAATCACTGTATTGACATGGAAAAATCCCCGCTCAGCGGCGATCTATGCTTTGCGACAATTGCTGCGCAGCCTGCTGCGGCGTGCGTTTTCCATCCGCACGCGACACGCTCAGATTCGCTTTGCGCATCGCGTCGGTGCTGATATGCCCGATTAGCGGCGCCAGCGCGCGACGCAACCGCGCGTCATCCTTGCGCCCCGGGGCGAGCAGCAGAACTGCATCATAGGGGGGCATGGCGGCACGCGGATCGTCCAGCACCACAAGGTCATATTGTGCAATCTGGCCATCGCTGGTGTAGCCCACAATCACATCTATTTCGCCATCCGCCACCGCGCGATACATGAATGTGGATTGCATTTCGCGCGTCTGGCGGAATTTCAGGCCATAGGATTTTTGCAAGGCCTTCCATTCCGGCCGCGCAAAGAATTCATAGTCCCCAGCAATCGAAAGTGTACCCCCAAATTTCGCCAGATCGGAGATGCTGTGAATATTCAGCCGCTCCGCTTCCGCACGCCGCATGACAAGCGCATACGCATTGTCGAACCCCAATGGCCCCAGCACCTCGATACCATGGGTTTTCTGCAACCAGTCGGTCACTGCCACCAGGGTTTTCTCATGAGTTTCACTGTCGGTTCGATGCATGAAATTCGACCAGATTGTGCCGGTGTAATCCACATAAGCGTCAATCTCACCGCTCTTCAGACCGTCAAAAACAACCGTCGATCCGAGCCCGCCATGCGTTGTCGCGGTCAGGCCCTCATCGTCCAGTCGCTGCTCCATCAATGCGGCCAGGATATATTGTTCGACGAACGGTTTGCCCCCAATCACATACTGCGCATCAGTGCGCGACTGCCCCACCAGAAGGCTCGCCAGCAAGACGACAGACAACCCGACGGCGCCCGCAACTTTTAGCCAAGTATTACGGATGGCAAAACCGCGCTCCACCAGTGCCAGACATTGATCCACCACAAGTGCAAGCAACACTGCCGCGACGCAGCCGAACACCACGAACACCCAGTTCTGTGTCTGCAAGCCGGAAAAAATATAATTTCCAAGACTGGTCTGCCCAATCGGCGTTGAAAGCGTTGCCGTGCCGATCACCCACACAGCCGCCGTGCGAATGCCGGCCATGATCACCGGCATCGCCAATGGCAGTTCGACCTTGAACAACCGCTGCCGTGGCGTCATCCCCACACCGCGCGCGGCCTCCGATACGGCAGGATCAACGCCGAGCAGCCCCGTAACGGTGTTCCGCAAAATCGGCAGAATGCTGTAAAGCGCCAACGCCAGCAGTGACGGCAGAAAGCCCAGCGCCGAAAAGGTGAAACCGAACACCTGCCCGCTCAGCACCGACAGCACCAGCAACAGCGGATAAAACAACGCCAGCAAAGCCAGCCCCGGAATAGTCTGGATCAATCCCGCAACGGTCAGCAGAAACCAGCGTAACCGCGGCGACCAGATACTCACCACCGCGAGCCCAAGCCCGGCCACCAGCCCGATGGCAAGCGCTGAAACACTGAGCAACACATGCTGGCCCAGATAGTCCGGCAGCACGGCAAAGGCATTGGCAATTTGCGCGTTCATCAATTGCGCCCTGCCGCAAGCCGTTCGACCTCACTGGCTTGCCTGCGCGGCACATCGATCAGCTCCCGCACATAATCGTTCTTGGGATCGTTCAAAAGCTCGTGTGGCGTTCCTGTTTCAACAATCTCGCCTTTCGCCATCACCGCGATACGATCGGCCAGAAGCACCGCCTCCAGCATGTCATGGGTAATCATCACGCTGGTCAGCCCAAGCGTGTCATGCAGCGCGCGATATTCCCGCGCCAGCGAATCGCGCGTAATCGGATCAAGCGCCCCAAACGGCTCATCCATCAGCACGATTTTGGGCCGCGCGGCCAATGCACGCGCAACACCCACACGCTGGCGTTGCCCACCGGAAAGTGTTGAAGGCAAACGCGCCTTCACCGCCTGCGGCAATTGCACAAGCGCCAGCAACTCATCCACCCGTGCCGCAACATCACTTTTGCTCCAGCCGACAAGCTGCGGTGTGACGGCAATATTTTCTGCGACCGTTAAATGTGGAAACAGCCCGATACCCTGAAACACATAGCCAATGCGGCGCCTGAGCTGAAACGGATCAAGGCTTAAAACATCCTGTCCCTCAACCGTCACAGAACCGCTGGTCGGTTCCACAAGCCGGTTGATCGTTTTCAACAAGGTCGTCTTGCCGGAACCCGATGAACCCACCACCACAAGAAATTCTCCCGCAGTGATGGCAAGCGACACATCACGCACAGCATAAGAGCGGTGACGATCGTATGACTTGCTGACCTTGTGAAAAGCAACTTCAGCGATGGTATCGCCCATCTTCCCGCTCCGGCATTACCGGGCCAACTTAAGCATATGACTCGAAAACACAAAAGTTTTAGATCACGCGCGGTGGGCAATGCTCCAGATAATCACATCCCCGTCGCGCTGCGTGTTCAGTGCCAAACTGCGATCATGCGCCACCAGCGCCCCTTCCCACAGCCTATTCCAGGCGCGAAACGCGGCCGCTTCATCTTCCAGCGCCACGCCATTCATCAATCTCCAGCCACGTTGAATAACCCGGCCTTGCGAAATCTCCACCACCTCGCCTTGCGCCGACGCGAGCTGTGCGAGATAGCCCGCAAAATCACCAACCTCCAGCAATGCCGCAGTTTCTTCATAGAATTGAAGCCCGATCAGCCGCGCTGCTCGCCCCACAAGCGCCTCGGCGTCGCGCACACCGAACAGTGCCTGCATCACCGGCAGCAGCGAACGCACATATTCCATCGCGTAAGACCGCTCGACCTTGCGCAACCGTTCTTGCGGCCAGCTTGCGCTATCGAGCTTTGGCATGCGCGCCGTATCATATTGCGGAGGCCGCTCATCGGGCGCGAAACGCACGCGGTCTTCCGGTGCAATCGCATGATCATATTCGAAGTAATAGCCCTCAAGCCCAGCGTCGCCTTCAACGGTCTGCCCGGTGCAAACAAATCCAAGACGGGGGTTGCCCAGCGAAACACCGTTGTGTCCATGCCAACCATGCAGCATCGCTTCGTTCACCACACGCGGCACCGCGCAAATTGCCGTGCCCTGCCAGATCCAGCGCGGCGGTGGATAGCGCACCCAGGCTTTGCGGTCGCTTTCGGCAAAATATTCCGTCTTCACTCCGCCCAGGGCGTTGGAAAAATAGTGGTACTGCGCACAGGCCACAGCATCTGGCAGCCCATCCAGGCCAAGCTTCGTCAAACCGGGGCGGAATTTTTCCAGGTGCTGCCGCCGGAAATGCGCAAACACAAAGGCCCGCGCATCTTCGCTGCCGCGTTGTGAAACCAGCGTTAGCACCAGCCCCGTCATCAGCGCGTTATATAATTTCCCAACAGCCTTATAGCCGGCTACCGCTTGCTCCATGCATGCCTCCCACATCAACGCCACTATCACCCGGTCATGGCGCTGCCGCAAATGCTGCAATCATGCTATGTTTATCTTGGTTTTTGGAAAACATGGCCGGTCGCATGACGCTGCCGCGCATCACAGGTAATTCTCTTTCACGCAGACAAATGCTTGCCTGCGCCGGTTACGCGCTTGCCCTCGGCCCGATGCGCAGCTACGGCAACCCGGTGCCCCCTTCCCTCACGCAAGGCGCGCCAGACGATGCTGCCCGCCTCACGCTGGAAACGCGAATCGATGGCATTGGGCCATTCCGCTTTGTGGTCGATACCGGCGCAGACCGTTCGGTGATCGCCGCCGACCTCGCCGCCGCGCTCGGCCTACTGCCGAACGAAAGTGTCGTGGTGCAAGGGATCGCGCGCGCCTTGCCCACACCCACAGTACCACTGAAAAATCTTGCCTTCGGCGACATCTCGCTCGATTGCATGGCCGCGCCCGTTTTGCCGCGCAAATGGCTCGGCGCCGATGGCTTTCTGGGGCTGGACGTGATCGACGGTCGCCGCGTGACCTTCGATTTCCAGAACCACCGCCTCACCGTTGCCCCATCCACATCGTCGGCCGGGTGGACGCATTTCAACGAAGTTGTCGTGCGCGTCGACGGCTCAAAGGGAAGATTGCGCGCCGTCGATTGCACGGTTCAGGATGTGCCCGCTGTCGCCTTCATTGACTCCGGCGCACAGATCTCGATCTGCAATTCCATCCTGTTCGACAGGCTGAGAAAAGTTGGCGTCACCGCGCAGCAAGGCGCCAATATCCCGCTGATGGGCGCGACCGGAGGCCAGGTGCAGGGTCAGCTTACCAGCGTCTCCAGCATCCGCCTCGGCAAACTCCTGTTCGGCCGTTCAAGGCTCGCCGTGTGCGATCTCGATGTCTTCAACCTCTGGAACCTGACCGATAAACCCGCCCTCTTCATCGGCATGGATTTTCTAAAACAGATGGCATCCTTCACCATCGACTACGGCCACAAGGAATTGCGCTTCAAATTGGCAAACGCGATGTCCCGCAGACAGTGGGATAAGTTCGCAGCATTGTAACCACCTTTGCGCCCTCCAGTGAGACAACGCAGAAGCAGGACGCACGCTTTATGAGATAAGAGCATCGAGAAACTAAGCGAGGAACGCTTAGGAACGCCGCTTCCAACTTTCAATGTAAGTGATTGTTTTGATGGTCGGAGCGAGAGGATTTGAACCTCCGACCCCCTGTCCCCCAGACAGGTGCGCTAACCAGGCTGCGCCACGCTCCGATACCAAACTAAGGCGATAAAATCGCCGAGGGTCGCGGACTATAGGCGGCCACCCTTGCACCCGCAACCTGGTTTGCGGCCCGCGACACTGGCGCACGTTTGCCGCTCAGACCGTCGTAAATTGCGCGCTTCACGCCCGCGGGCGGGACGCCTCCGCAAGCTGTTTTTTCAGTTCGAGCAATTCCACAAGCCTGATTTCAAGCCGCGCCCGGCTTTCGGGGCCTAACCGTACAATGCCGTCCGACTGGGGCATTGTGATCACGGGCGGCGGCAGACAATCCTCAATCGGCGCGAACTGTGCCGGATCGAGCCCGATGTCTTCAAACGTCACCGGCGTTGCATCAATCACATCATCCGGCCCTTGCGGGACATGATCAAACAGCATCGCCTGAAGCGGATTTTGAGCGGCAACCTTCGCGGGCTTTGGCGTTTTGGCAGGCTTCGCAGCCTTGGCAACAACCTTCGCTGCGGGCTTAGCCGCAGGTACAACAACCGCCACCGGCTTCTCGCGATGCCCCATCAGCGAGGCCTTGCCGCGTCCGATATCGGCGACATAACGCACGCCATGGTCGCGCAAGATCTTCTGCACGCCCTTGATCGTTAGCCCGTCGCCATAAAGCAGTGCGCGGATGCCGCGCAGCAGGTCCACATCTTCGGGGCGATAGTAGCGCCGCCCACCGGCCCGCTTCACGGGGCGGATCTGACTGAACCGCCCTTCCCAGAATCGCAAAACATGCTGCGGCACGTCGAGACCGTCCGCGACTTCGCTGATGGTGCGGAACGCCTCCGCAGATTTCCCCCGCGTCCCGATCGCGGCATGCAACATCTACTCAGTCCTCGTCTTCGTGGCCGGGTGTCTGTCCGTTGATGACAGCTTTCAGAACATGGCTGGGGCGAAACACCAGAACGCGGCGCGGCGCGATAGGCACCTCATCGCCCGTTTTCGGGTTGCGGCCCATGCGTTGCGATTTCTGGCGCACAGCAAAGGTTCCGAAGGAAGACAGCTTCACGGTCTCCCCGCGAGTCAGCGCGGAGCACACCTCTTCCAGCATATCTTCGACCATCTGGGCCGAGTCATTGCGCGAAAGACCAACGGCCTGAAACACCGCCTCGGTCAGATCCGCCCTCGTTAATGTGTTCGTCGTCATCTCGCGCGACTCCCTACCCCATGAATCGGAGCCTAAGCGGTGGCAAATTTTCCGTCAATGCCAAAGGGATAGCCGACTCAGTTGAGACGGCGCTTTGCGCGGAGCATGGTTACCAGCGCAGCAGCGCCGATCCCCAGGTGAGCCCACCACCCATGGCTTCGAGCAGCACAAGCTCGCCCCGCTTGACCCGCCCATCCGCCACCGCCGTTGCCAGCGCCAGGGGCACCGAGGCGGCAGAGGTGTTGCCGTGCAGCGCCACGGTCGAAACCACCTTCTCCGCAGGGATACCCAGCTTGCGGCCCGTCCCGTCCAGAATGCGCTGGTTGGCCTGATGGGGCACAAACCAGTCCACCTCCGAAACAGCAATGCCCGCCGCATCGGCGGATGCCTGCACCGCGGCTGAAATGTTCGTCACCGCATGTTTGAAAACTTCTTTGCCCTGCATACGCAGATAGCCAGTGGTCCCGGTGGTCGAAGGCCCACCATCGACATAGAGCAGATCGTGCAGCCGCCCGTCAGAGAACAGGACGGTGTTGAGAATACCCTGATCGGTATTGTCCCCGGTGCCCTCGCCCGCCTGCAAGACAACCGCGCCCGCGCCGTCGCCAAACAGCACACAAGTCCCCCGGTCGGTCCAATCCATCAGGCGGGACATGGTCTCCGCCCCGATCACCACAATGGTTTTGGCCTGCCCGGCCTTGATGAAATTGTCGGCGATCGACAGCGCATAAATGAAGCCGGAGCACACCGCCTGCACGTCAAACGCCGCCCCGCGCGTCATGCCGATGCGCGCCTGCACCGTGGTGGCAACAGCGGGAAAGGTTTCGTCCGGCGTGGTG
The DNA here is from genome assembly GCA_035497595.1 of Rhizomicrobium sp. Classification (GTDB taxonomy): domain Bacteria; phylum Pseudomonadota; class Alphaproteobacteria; order Micropepsales; family Micropepsaceae; genus Rhizomicrobium. The sequence goes on from DATJDE010000356.1 coordinate 9,305, forward strand.
GTGGCGACGATCACCATGTCCACGACATCCGCCCCGATGCCAGCATCGGCCAGCGCCCGTTCGGCGGCGGTCACGGCAAGGTCGGATGTTTTTTCGTCATCGGCGGCGATGTAGCGCTGGCGAATCCCCGTGCGCCCCACAATCCATGCGTCGGATGTGTCTACCCGTTTGGATAGCTCGTCATTCGTCACCACGGTGCGGGGCAAACTGGCCCCGCAGCCGAGCACTCTCGATCTGATCACGTTCACTCACTTACGATACCGCGGTTGCAGCCGGCTGCGGCGTGATCCCCGCCCGGTCGGCGGCGATACGCGGGATAACACCCGACTTCGCCATGCCGATAGCCATGTCGAGCGCGCTGGCAAAGCCCAACGCATCTGTCCCGCCATGGCTTTTGACCACCACACCATTCAATCCCAAAAAGATACCACCATTTGAAGCGCGTGGATCAAGTTTACGCTTCAGGCTGTTCATGGCGCCGCTGGCGATAAAGGCGCCCAGCCTGCCAAAGAAAGAACTCGTCAGCGCCGCGCGCAGATATTCGACAATCAGCTTTGCGGTGCCTTCTGCGGTTTTCAGCGCGATATTCCCGCTAAAGCCATCGGTCACGATGACCTCGACCTTGCCTTCGGAAATGTCGCTGCCTTCCACAAAGCCAGCATAGCTGAGTGTTGTCGCGTTGCGCAAAATCTGGGCCGCGCCGCGCACCGCGTCGTTGCCCTTCACATCTTCCGAACCGACATTCAAAAGCCCGACACTTGGTGTTTCGCTGTGAAAAATCGCGCGGGCGAAGGCGGCCCCCATGATCGCAAAATCGACCAGTTGATCGGCGCTGGAGGTGATCGTGGCGCCGACATCCAGCACCACGCTCTGCGAGGTCTTGGTCGGCCACAGCGCCGCAATCGCGGGCCGTTCAATCCCCTCGATCAGGCCGAGCTGATACATCGACATCGCCATCAACGCGCCGGTATTCCCGGCGGAGACCACAACCTCGGCCTCCTTCTTCGCCACACATTCGATGGCGCGCCACATGCTGGTGTTGCGTCCACGGCGAAGCGCGATGGAAGGTTTGTCTTCCATCTTCACCCGCTCGGAGCTGTGGCGAATCTCGACAAGCGGAACAAGCAGCGCCTGCTTTTCGATCAGCGGCTTTAGCTGCGCCTCGTCACCGTGCAGCAAATACCGCACGCCAGGGTGACGCTGCGCCAGGCGCAACAGCGCGTCCACGACAATGACCGGGCCGGCATCGCCCCCCATGGCATCAATCGAGACGGTCAGACTCTGGTTCAACGTGGCGCCCTAATGCGTTGACGAGGCGAACACTCGCCCCATTCCAAGCGTATCAGGCTTTGGCTTTCGCCACGTCGCGATCATCATACTTGCCGCAAGATGCGCAGACGTGGTGGGGCCGCTTGGGCTCGCCACAATTCGAACATTCAGCATAACCCACCGGCTTCAAGGCATGATGCGAACGGCGCATATTGCGCTTGGAAGGCGAGGTCTTTCGCTTGGGGACCGCCATTGCGGAACAACTCCTTAAAGCCGAATCCAACCTTACGGGGCGCCCCAAAGGGGACGCGCCTGCCAAGGCTGGTTCGGCGGGCAAAACGAAGGCGGGACGTAGCCTGAAAACCGCCCCGGTTTCAAGGCCGTATCACTTCGGCGTTATTCAGGCGTTTTCAGCCGGGCCAGCACGGCAAAGGGGCTAGGTGGCTTTTCCTCGGTCGGGAGGTCAAAAGCGGCCCCTTGCGCGCGCGGATAGGGGTCAATTGCGAGGGAAAACTCCTCTAAGACCGGCCCGGCGACGTTATAGCGGGAATTTTCCACCTCCTCTGGCAGATCGTCCTCCCCCTGCCCGGCGGCCAGATCGTCAGGCTCGCCCCGCCGTTTTGAGTGGGTCAAATGCAGTTCCCGGGCGAATCGCAGGGCAATATTCTGGCTCACCGGCTCCAGCGTCACGCTGCAGGGCTGAATCACTCTGGCCGTCAGATCGGCCTCATAGGCAAAGCGTGCGGAGGAAAGCCGCTTCACCGTCACCACGCCGGAAAATTCGGGAACGGCGCTGACATCCGCCCAGGCCGCGATCTGCGCCCGCTCAGCCTCACCCGGCGCAAGCGTAACCTCGGTACCGGCCTCGGTCAGGTATTGGAGATCAACCACCGTCTCGAACGGCGCGTCGCGGGTGTGGGCATCCTGCATGGCCACGGTTTTCGTCATTGCGGCAAGGCTCCAAAATCCACATCGCCCACCGCTGTATCGGCCCCCGCCATCGCCGCCTTGGCGGACAGCACATAGCCCGCCAGAACGTCCGCCTCGCGCGCATGGCCCTGTTCGCCGCGATAGAGATTGCGCACCAGCGCCTCAGCCATGGCGGGCGCCTCGCTGGCCGCGTCATAGGCCTTGCAGCGGCCATAAAAGGCATCGGCGATTTTGCGCATCCGGCGGCCCATGCCCATGTCGCTGATCCCCAGTTCCCGCAAGCCTTCGTCAAAGGCAGAGAACAGCGTGTTGGTCAGGCGCTGGGTCACCTCATGGGGGCCGGTCTGGCGCAGGCGGTCCAACACCAGCCAGGCATGCAGCGCCACCAGATCGAATCGGCCGTCCAGCGTGTCGGAAACCCCGAATCTTGCGAAAAATTCAGGTGCGCGGGCGCGGCCAATGATCGCCGCATGTAGCCGATTTGCCAGTTCACGTTCCTTATTGCTCTTTTTCAACGCACTCAGCATCGTCCCGCCAATCCCAGTTCCGCTTGCAAGCCATCTGTCCCAAGGTTAGCACATTGTCCAGGCAAGACGCCGTGAGGCAAAGGATCATACCGCATGCGCATTCGTGCCCTTCTCCTAATCGCCATTTTCGCCGCAAGCTGCACCCCTGTGGTGACCCAGCGCGGCTATCTGGCGGACCCGGTGCTCGAAAAATCGCTGAAACCGGGCGATGACACCAAGACCACGGTCCAGTCGCGGCTGGGCTACCCCTCCACCCAGGCCACCTTCGGCGGCGACACCTGGTATTATATTTCCAGCAGCGAAAAGCGGGTCGCCTTTTTCGACCCCCGCGTCACCAACCGCCTGATCCTTGCCGTCTACTTCGACAAGAACAGCAAGCTGACCGATGTGAAGCGTTACACCCTGAAGGACGGCCATGTGGTCGATTTCGAAACCCGTGAAACGCCGACCCGTGGCCGCGAGATGACCTTCCTCCAGCAGCTCTTCAACGCAACGCCGGGCGTGCCGCTGGGTGGCAACCAGCAACAGAATCCGGGCGGCGGCAGCGGCCCCGGCGGCTGAACGCAAAACCCACCACACATGAAAAAGGGCGCGGCTTCCACCGCGCCCTTTGTCTTTTCAGTTCGAAGTGATCAGTGCGCCAGCGTGGCGAGCAACAGCAGCGCCACGATGTTGGTGATCTTGATCATCGGGTTCACGGCCGGGCCAGCGGTGTCCTTGTACGGATCGCCAACCGTATCGCCGGTTACCGCCGCCTTGTGCGCGTCGGAACCTTTGCCACCATAATTGCCGTCTTCGATAAACTTCTTCGCATTGTCCCATGCGCCGCCGCCCGATGTCATCGAGATGGCGACGAACAGGCCGGTCACAATCACGCCAAGCAGCATCGCGCCCAAAGCGTTGAACGCGGCCGTCTTGCCCGCAATCCAGTTGACCAGCATGAACAATGCGATGGGCGAAAGCACCGGCAGAAGCGACGGAATCACCATTTCACGGATCGCGGCCTTGGTGAGCAAATCCACCGCCCGTCCGTAATTCGGCTTTTGCGTGCCCTGCATGATGCCCGGCATTTCGCGAAACTGCCTGCGCACTTCTTCCACCACGGCACTCGCCGCACGCCCCACCGCCGTCATCGCCATACCGCCAAACAGGTAAGGCAAAAGACCGCCGATAAAGAGCCCGACAACCACCCACGGATCGGCGAGGCCAAATTGCGGCAGCGCCATATCCTTGAAGTAGGGATAGATGTCGGCATGTTCGACGAAGTACTTCAGGTCTTCGGTATAGGCCGCGAACAGCACCAGCGCGCCAAGGCCCGCCGAACCAATCGCATAGCCCTTGGTCACCGCCTTGGTGGTGTTGCCCACAGCGTCGAGCGCATCTGTCGTCTTGCGCACGTCGCCTTCGAGCCCCGCCATTTCAGCAATGCCGCCCGCATTGTCGGTCACCGGACCGAATGCGTCGAGCGCCACGACCATGCCCGCAAGCGCCAGCATGGTAGACACCGCAATAGCGATGCCGAACAAACCGGCCAGCATGTAGGTGACGATGATACCAGCACAGATCACCAGTGCCGGAAGCGCCGTCGATTCCATCGAGATCGCAAGGCCCTGAATGACGTTGGTGCCATGCCCGGTTACCGATGCCTTGGCGATTGCCCGCACCGGACGATAATTTGTGCCGGTGTAGTATTCGGTGATCCAGATGATGAGCCCAGTGACGACAAGGCCCGCGACACCGCAGAAGAACAGATCGCGGCCCGTATAAGAAAGCCCCGTGCTCGTTGTAAACACACGGTCAAGCCCCACCACCCAGTCGGTCAAAGGCCACAGGGCAATGAGCGAAAGAACGCCCGTTGCGATGATGCCTTTGTAGAGCGCGCCCATGATCGACTTGGAAGCACCAAGCCGCACAAAGAACGTGCCGATGATGGAGGTGATGATGCACGCGCCCGCAATGGTCAGCGGAAACAACATCAGCGCCAGCTTGTCCGCGCCCGTGAAATAGATCGAGGCGAGAACCATGGTGGCAACCGTCGTCACGGCATAGGTTTCAAACAGATCGGCTGCCATGCCTGCGCAGTCGCCCACATTGTCACCCACATTGTCGGCGATGGTTGCTGGGTTGCGTGGGTCATCTTCGGGAATACCCGCTTCTACTTTGCCCACCATATCGCCGCCGACATCCGCACCCTTGGTGAAGATACCGCCGCCAAGACGGGCAAAGATCGAAATCAGCGATGCACCAAAACCAAGTGCCACAAGCGCATTTGTGACGATGCGCCCTTCGGTTTCATTGGCCAGATCGAGATTGAGCCCCAGCGTCAGGAACGCATAGTAACCAGCCACCGCCAGAAGACCGAGACCGGCGACCAGCATGCCTGTCACCGCGCCAGACTTGAACGCGATAGAAAGCCCTTGCGCCAATCCCTGTCGTGACGCTTCTGCGGTGCGCACATTCGCCCGCACCGACACGTTCATGCCGATGTAACCGGCAAGACCGGAAAAGGTTGAGCCGATGAGATAACCAATGGCCACCTGCCATCCGAAAATCGCAAAGGCGATAACGAAAATCACCACCCCCGCAATTGCGATAGTGGTGTACTGCCGGTTCAGATAGGCGGCGGCGCCTTCCTGAATCGCGGCAGCGATTTCCTGCATACGCGGATTTCCCGCGCTTTGTGCCAGCACCGACCGAACGGTCAGTCCGCCATAAAGCAATGCGAGAACACCGCACGCCAGAACAAGTTCAAGCTGCAAAGCCATGATTCCCCTCGTGCTGATTTGGTTACCGGGCCGGGCCGAACGCACGGCCTTCCCTATGGCCGGCCGGAGGTTTCCCACCGCTTCAAGGGTCGCGGAAAGCATGCCAAATGCTCAATGCATAGGCAACGCGCTAAATTAAGAATATTTAAGTGTGCGCGTGAGGCTAGCGCGCAGAAGCTTCTGACCTATCGTGCTGCGGCGCAGCAGCAGTTTGCGCCAATGTTGCGGCTGGCACAGAACTTGGTGGCCCGCCGCGCAAAGCAGACATCTGCACTTGCGTAATGATGACGGATTTAACCGCGCGCGCACCCGCAATCGTGCGCGCTTCCGCCAAAAATCGTGTCTCGACACCAGCTTTATCGATCTGCGCAGGGTCGGTACCGAGCCCAACAGAGCGCGCGTTCACATTGCGAACAAACGCATCCTGAATGAAGGGAGTTTTCGCCCGTATCGCAACTGCAACATTAGGCGAGGTCGCGATAATGGTGGCTGAGATATAGGCGTAGCCCGAAAGCCGCCCGCGCGCGTCCTGCATGGGTGAGATGATCGGCGGCATCTCCACCCGCGTTCCGGGCGCGTTTTTGGACGAGAGATTCGCGCCCTCTTCCGCCACAGCCGGAAACGACAGGAGCCCCGCAAGGGCCAGAATGGCAAAGCGCATCATCATGGCCCCATGCCTTACCCCATCCGGCCTAAAAGAAAGTTAGCTGGCCGGTTTGGTCTGTCAGAAGTGCGTATAGCCGCCCTTCAACGCCGAAATTGCGCAGCCATTGTCATCCAGCAGAACAACCGAGCGGCTATCCGTCACCCGTCCGACCTGGGTGATCACCGCGCTGTCGCGCACCGCCGTCACCATTTCGCCAACACGCCCGGGCGCAACGGTGAAGGCGATCTCATAATCATCACCCGCCGTCGCGGCGCGTATGCGGGTTTGCAGATCATCTCCCCACAGTCCCTGCAAGGCAGCCGAAAGCGGGAGCCGGTGTGCATCAATCTCGATCCCCACGCCGGAAACATCGGCAAGGTGCCCAAGGTCGGCGAGCAGCCCATCCGAAACATCCAGTCCAGCGCTTGCAACACCGCGCAAGGCAACGCCCAGCGCCACGCGCGGGCGCGGCTCGTGATAGCGGTGGACCAGAAAATCCCGCACCGCATGTGGAACATCCTGCGGCTTGCGCAACACTGCGAGCCCAGCACCCGCATCACCCACCGTGCCGGACACAAACACCAGATCGCCCGCTTGCGCCCCGCCACGCCGGATCATCTGCCCGGACGGCACATAGCCAAAGGCGGTGATCGCAATGCTGAGCGGCCCCGGTGTCGCGGTGGTATCCCCGCCCAGAAGCGTGATGCCAAACTCGCGCTGGTCCTGGCGCAGCCCTTCGGCAAACGCGACCAGCCAGTCCATCGAAAGCCGCGACGGCAGCGACAGGGCCAGCAGATAGCCATAAGGCTCCGCCCCCTTCGCCGCCAGATCGGACAGGTTCACCCGCAGCGCCTTTTTGGCGATCAGCTCAGGCGGATCATGCCTGAGAAAATGCACGCCCTCGACCACCATGTCGGTGGTGACGACAAGCTCATGGCCTGCGCGCGCGCCAATCACCGCCGCATCGTCCAGCAAACCAAACGCCCCCGGCGCATTGGCCAGCGGCGCGAACAGTTGCGCGATCAAGGCAAATTCGGATGGCCGCTCAGAACTGGAGTTCGTCATCGGGTGGCGTTTCGCCAAATTCGACCGCGCGCTTGCGCCGCCCAATCTTGTCCAGCGCCGCATTCACAAAGGCAGGTTCGTCGCCTTCGAAAAATGCGTGCGCAATATCGACATATTGATCGATCACCACCTTCACCGGCACATCGCGGCGAGAGACGAATTCATACACCGCCGTGCGCAAAATTGCCCGCAGAATGGAATCCACCCGGCTCAACTTCCAATCGGATGCAAGGCTTTTCACAATCGCGCGGTCGATCTCATCCTGATGCTTCGGCACGCCGCGCACCAAATCGCCAAAAAAATCTTCATCCGGGTCGCCCAGCGCGCGCAACTCATCATGCCCGAAACGGTGCGCGAGGAATTCTTCCACCACATCGTCGGCATCAAGCCCGGTCAGTTCCATTTGATAGATGGCCTGCACCGCTCCCAACCGTGCCGCCCGGCGCGGTTGATGCTGAGGTTCGGCCGTAACAGGTGCGGTCATCGCCGCACGCCAAGCATGTTGCGTGTCTCGATCAGTGCCATGCAGGCCCGCGCCGCATCACCGCCCTTGTCACCTTCACTGACGCGCGCCCGCGCCAAAGCCTGCGCTTCGTTTTCGACGGTCAAAATGCCGTTGCCGATGCAAAGCCCATGCTGCAACCCCAGATCCATGATCCCGCGCGCAGATTCTCCCGCCACGATCTCAAAATGATAGGTCTCGCCACGGATCACACAGCCCAGCGCCACATAACCGTCATAACTCTTGCCTGCCCCTTCCGCCGCCTTGGCCGCGAACAGAATGGCCGCCGGAATTTCCAGCGCGCCGGGCACGGTAATGCGATCAACCTGCGCCCCGGCTGCGAGCAGCTCCTTTTGCGCGCCTTCAAGCTGCATGTCGGCGATGTGGCCGTAAAACCTCGCCTCAACAATCAGAACATTGGTCATGCGCTGCCCTTTTGCCCGCGGATCGGATGTGTGCCCACAATGTTCAACCCATAGCCATCCAGCGCCACGGCGCGCTTTTCCGGCGTGTCAGTGAGCAGCGTCATGTTCTCCACGCCCAGATCGAGCAGAATTTGCGCGCCGACGCCATATTCCTTGATGCGGCTGCGCTCCATATCTTCAGGCACGCGCTGCAACAGAAGATCGGTCACGAATGTCGGCCGTGTCTGGCGTAGGATCACCACCACGCCGCGCCCGGCCTCGGCGATGATGCGCATGCTCTCGCCCAGCACATCTTTCTCGAACGGCTTGTAGCGCAGCATGTCGGAGAAAATATTGATCGCATGCATCCGCACCAGTACCGGATCAGATCCAGCCACATCGCCCTTCACCAGCGCGATATGCTCGGCATAGTCGATAGTGTTGACGAAGACATACATCTTCCACGTTCCGCCATTATGGCTTTCGAACGTTGTCTCCACCGCGCGGTTGATCAGATGATCATATTTGCGGCGATAGGCGATCAAATCGGAAATCGTGCCGATTTTCAGACCATGAAACTGCGCGAACTTCACCAGATCGGGCATCCGCGCCATGGTGCCGTCATCGTTCATGATCTCGCAAATCACGCCCGACGGATAAAGCCCGGCCAGCCGCGAAATATCCACCGCAGCCTCGGTATGGCCTGCCCGCACCAGCGTGCCGCCATGGCGCGCCACCAGCGGAAACACATGGCCCGGCATCACAATATCTTGCGCGTTTTTGGTGGGATCAATCGCCACCGCAATCGTGTGCGCGCGGTCATGCGCTGAAATGCCGGTCGAAACCCCTTCACGCGCCTCGATCGAAACGGTGAACGCCGTCTGATGTGCCGATCCGTTGAACTGCGTCATCATCGGCAGGGACAGCGCTGTGGCGCGATCCTGCGTCATGCACAGACAGATCAACCCGCGCCCATACTTGGCCATGAAGTTCACAGCCTGCGGCGTGCACATCTGCGACGGGATCACCAGATCGCCTTCGTTCTCGCGATCCTCCGCATCGGCCAGAATGAACATTTTGCCGTTGCGCGCGTCCTCGATCACATCCTCGATTTTCGAGATGTAATCGCGATAGACCGAAGGTTCGGTCATTGGCTCACCAACCGCGCCACATAGCGCGCCATCAAATCAACTTCGAGATTCACGTGTGCTCCTGGTTTCAGTCGCCCAAAGGTCGTGACCTTGGACGTATGGGGAATAATGTTCACCCCGAAGCGCGCGCCCTCAACCTCATTGACCGTGAGGGAGATGCCGTCCAGCGCCACAGAGCCTTTGGATGCAATAAACCGCGCCACAGCAAGCGGCGCCTCGAATGTCACGCGAAGGGATTCCCCTTCGGGAAAAACAGAAATCACCTGCGCCACGCCATCGATATGGCCGGTCACGATATGTCCGCCCAGCTCGTCGCCCACGCGCATGGGACGTTCCAGGTTGACGGGGTCGCCCACCGCCCACTGCCCAAGCGTGGTTTTGGAAAGCGTTTCCGCAGAAGCGGTCACGGCAAACCAGCGGTCTTTGTCGTTGCCCTTATCCACCACCGTCATGCAGGCGCCGGAACAGGAGATCGACGCCCCTATATCTACCTCCGACACGTCAAAATGGGTGGCAATCACCATATGGGTATCGCCGCGCTTCTCGATATGCCGGACTTGGCCGACGTCTGTAATGATTCCGGTGAACATGGCCGTTTCTAACGCACTTCCTCAGAGAAAACGCAACTATACCCACCCCTGGAGGGTGGAGGTAGCACCCGCGTACCCACGTCGAAAAATCACTTCGATTTTCGGGGAGGACCTAACCGCACATTCCACCCTCAGGGGGAAGGTTAAAGGGAATAGCTCTCCAACACGTCCACGCCCAGCCCCCGCCGCCTGATAATCCCGTATTGTTCCAAGGGAAATTCGGGCGCCATCTGCCCACCTTCGCCCACCGTCACAGGGCTGCGAAAAATCTCCAGCCGATCCGCCAAACCGTGGGCGATAAACGCTGCCTCAACCTCGGCCCCGCCTTCCACCAGCAACCGGGTCAGCCCCCGCGCCGCCAATGCGCCCAAAACGGCCCCCAGATCAGGCCGCCCCTGCGCATCCGCCACAACGTGAACAACGTCTACACCCGCGTCTCGCAAGCCATCGCCGCCGCCTGCGGCGGTGGTAAACACGGCCACAGGCACCTGCCGCGCGGTGGACGCCAGTCTGGAGGTGCGTGGCAATCGTAACCCACTATCCAACACCACGCGCAACGGCGAACGCTCCTCCAGCCCCGGAATGCGGCAGGTCAGATCGGGATCATCGGCCAGCACTGTTCCGATCCCCACCAGAATGGCGTCGTTCTGCGCCCGCAGGAGATGGCCAAACCTGCGCGCCTCCGCCCCGGTGATCCACTGGTCGCCGCCCGGTGCCCGCGCAATCCGTCCATCGGCGCTTACCGCCAGTTTCAAGCTCACCAGCGGGCGGTTCTGCGTTACGCGTAGCAGGAAGCCTGCGTTCAGCGCTGCCGCCTCATCGCGCAGCAGCCCGGTTTCCACAGCCACGCCCGCCACACGCAACATCTCAAAGCCACGCCCCGCAACACGCGGATCAGGATCTTCCAGCGCCGCCACCACGCGCGCGACACCGGCATCGATCAAGGCATTAGCGCAAGGCGGCGTCTTGCCGGTATGGGCGCATGGCTCCAGCGTGACAAAGGCGGTGGCTCCGCGCGCCGCTGCGCCGGCGCGGGCCAAGGCCATCACCTCCGCATGGGGGCGACCACCTGCCTGTGTCCAGCCGCGCCCCACAATCACACCGTCACGCAGCAAGACACAGCCCACGGCGGGGTTGGGCGCGGTCGTGCCAAGTGCACGCGCCGCCAGCATCAGCGCATGGCGCATGTGCCGCGCATCATTCATGGCAATAGATTGAGTGTCGCGCGAAACCCCGTGCCCACCGCAGACGATCCATCGCGCAAAGCTGGCGCTGCCCGATAGAGCGTCACAATCTGCGCTGCCGCCGCCCGAAACGCCGCCTGATACGGACCAGGCGATACCGCAATCTCCGGGCACACCGCCGTCAAATCGGCCTGCACCACACAGCCAACCGAAACGTCGCTGCCAGCACCCGCCGCCATCGCCTCACGCGGATAGTAGCGCACCATCTCTTCGGTGCGCGGCTGCGCGGTGAACACAAGCTGCCCCTGTTTTGATGCATCAACCACAAGCCCGTCGCGCCGGTCACTGGCCGCAATGCGCAACGTCGCCGTGGTGCGCTCACCCGGCGTCCATTTCCCGCTGCGTGTCTTGTCCGTTACCCGATAATCGCTCAGCCGCTGCATCGCCGCGTTGAGATAAGGCTCGCTTTGCGCACTATCCCGCAGCGTGCACTCATCCAGGTGCCCATCCAGATCATCCACCGTGCAGTCAAACGATAGATCAACGGGTGCAGGGGGCACTGCCACGCCATCAAGACTGTGATGCAACCGCCCGCTCCCAGGCACCGCACTGAACACAAGATCGTCAAATGCCACCGTGCTCTTGCGCGGACGTTTGACATAGTCGCTCAACGCGATGCGAACGACACAGCGCGGCGGATTCCCATCCGCAGCGGCGCGTGTTTCCGCGGTGACATTCAGCGTGGTCGCGCCCTCTTTCCAGGTCGCGCTCAATTCGGTCAGCCAGTCGCTCTCGGGCTTGCCGGGCGCGACATGGCGCAACATCAAAGCCGAGCCACCAGCAACCGCAATGGTCTGCTGGTCCACCGTGCTGCCGACCTCACCATCGCTGAACGACGGCGGCGCGCGCAGTTCCCCGACCGATTGCGCAATTGCCCCGGCCACCTTCTCAAAATCCGAACGGCAGGACGCAACATCAACCAGCGGCACCACATGAAAAGCCAGAATGCGGTAGCGATCCCACGGCCCATCGGTCACCTGCGCCCCGAACGGCAAACCGCCAAGACTGAATGCGGACTCTGTTTCGATGCCGCGAAACGCCATTGCCTTCCACACGGCACCGGGCGTTGCCGCGCGCACCGCGTCATAGCTCATGCCGATCCGCAAAGGCCCAACGCCAGTCTGCTCCGCTGCCAATGCTCCGGTCGCAGATAGCAAAACCGCCAGAAAAATCACCGCGCGTTTCATCACAACCGTCCTTCCCCCGCTTGCTGACCTCAGCCTAATCCCAAAATCAAAATTTAGGTCCAGCAATTTATTTCAGCACAACATAAAAACACCGGGCAAAGCCATTTCAACGGCTTAACCCCACCAGCGTTGCGCTATTCAGTATACGGACATTGCGCGGACCATGCGGGCACCTCATTTTGGTTCCGCATGAACGCAAGAGACGAAAGGAGATCACGGTCAGTCAGCCAGATCGAACGGCGCCCACCCTCCCCCGCAATGGGAGAGGATGAAACACGCGCCTTCACTCCCGTTCGCCGCCCATCTCACCGATCAAGGCTTCAAAATCCTTGGTCTCGCGGAAGTTCTTGTAGACGGAGGCGAACCGCACATAGGCCACCTTGTCGAGACTGGCGAGCGCCTGCATGACCAATTCCCCGATCATGCTGGAAGAGACTTCGTTCTCGCCCATGCTCTCAAGACGGCGCACGATGCCGGTGATCATCCGGTCCACGCGCTCGGCCTCTACGGGCCGCTTGCGCAAGGCGTTGGCAAGAGACCGTTCCAGCTTGTCGCGTTCAAACGGTTCGCGCCGGTTGGTCTTCTTCACCACCACAAGCTCGCGCAACTGAACGCGCTCGAAGGTGGTGAAACGCCCGCCACAGGCGGGGCAATGGCGCCGCCGCCGGATGGCCGAATTATCTTCGCTCGGGCGGCTGTCTTTGACTTGCGTGTCGTCGTGTCCGCAAAACGGGCAGCGCATGGATATATCCTACTGATAGATCGGAAAACGATTGCACAATTCGGCGACGCGTTTGGCAACAGAGGCTTCGACTGCCGGGTCGCCCGCATCGCCCTTCGCCGCCACGGCGTCGACGACTTCGACGATCAGCTTGCCGATCTGCCGGAATTCCGCCGGGCCGAATCCGCGTGTGGTGCCCGCAGGCGAACCCAACCGGATCCCCGAGGTGATGAACGGCTTTTCGGTGTCGAACGGAATAGCATTCTTGTTGGTGGTGATCGAGGCGCGGTCCAGCGCCTTTTCGGCCGCCTTGCCGGTCGCCTTTTTGGGGCGCAGATCCACCAGCATCAGATGAGTGTCGGTGCCACCCGAGACGATGTTCAGGCCCTCGCTCTGCAAGGTCTCGGCCAGCGCTTTGGCGTTGGACACGACATTCTTCGCATAGATCTTAAAGTCCGGCTTTAAGGCTTCGCCAAAAGCCACTGCTTTTGCTGCAATAACATGCATCAGCGGACCACCCTGGAGGCCGGGGAAAACGGCCGAATTGATCTTCTTGCCGAGGTCGGTATCGCGCGAAAGGATCATGCCGCCACGGGGGCCGCGCAGGGTCTTGTGGGTGGTGGTGGTCACCACATGGGCGTGCTCCAGCGGATTGGGATGCACCCCGCCCGCGACCAGCCCAGCGAAATGCGCCATGTCCACCATGAAATAGGCGCCCACGGAATCGGCGATCTCGCGGAAGCGTTTGAAATCGATCACCCGCGCATAGGCCGAGCCGCCAGCAATGATGATCTTCGGCTTGTTGGCCTTGGCCAGCGCCTCGACCTCATCCATGTCGATCTGCTGGTCCTGACGGCGCACGGTATAGGACACCGGCTTGAACCATTTGCCGGACTGGTTGACCGGCGAGCCATGGGTCAAATGCCCGCCCGCCGCCAGATCGAGCCCCATGAACGTATCGCCCGGCTGCATCAGCGTGAAAAACACTGCCTGATTGGCATTGGCGCCCGAATGGGGCTGCACGTTGGCATAACTACAATCGAACAGCTTGCACGCCCGGCTGATCGCAAGCTCTTCAGCAATATCCACATATTCGCAGCCGCCATAATAGCGTTTGCCGGGATAGCCCTCAGCGTATTTGTTGGTGAGCACCGAGCCCTGCGCTTCCAGCACAGCACGGGAGACGATGTTCTCGGAGGCGATCAGCTCGATCTTGTCCTGCTGGCGGCCCAGTTCCTCGCCGATGGCGCGCGCGACCTCCGGGTCGGCATCCGCCAAACTACGGGAAAAAAAGCCGGAATCCCCGGGTTGAGTACTGCTCATCGCCGCCACCATACCAAATTGTCCCTTTGCGCTTTCACGCGCGTTTCTACGCCTATCGTTTTACCAGATGTTGCGCCAGTTGCCGCACCCTTTCGCCACCTATCCCCCACCTGTCATTTCCCGGTGCCCGCATCCTGCCAGCACACCAGACGCCCGCCCAAAGAACAACTTTCGCGCGCAAATAGAACGCGATCCGGCCGTTCGCACAACTTCCGGGAACCCGCGACCATTACTGCCAGTCCTGTCAATGTACGGAAATCATTAGACTTTCTATTTGCACTTGCTTGCATTTGCAGGACAGACGCGCAATACGAAAACCAACAGAATTGCAAAGTATCGAGGACAATACATGGCCAATACAGACCACGCCCCACGCGCCGAAGACTTGCTGAAGCTCGCGTCAGACATCGTGTCCGCCTATGTCAGCAACAACCCCGTCCCTGCTGCCGATCTGCCAAACATGATCCGCAGTGTGCACGCTACATTGGGCGGCCTTGCCAGCGATGGCGGCAGTGAAGGCGTTCCCGGTGGGCACAAACCTGCGGTGCCGATAAAAAAATCCATCACGCCGGATTTTATCATCTGCCTCGAAGACGGCAAAAAACTGAAAATGCTGAAGCGCTATCTGCGCTCGAATTACGATCTGACGCCGGAAGATTATCGCATCAAATGGGGTCTTCCCGCCGACTACCCGATGGTCGCCCCCAACTATGCCGCCAAGCGTTCGGAATTTGCCAAGAAGATTGGTCTCGGCCGTCATGCAGCGCCCGTCAAAGGCAAGCGCCGCTAAGATTTATCGCCTGCGCCTTTGCGAAGGACATATGCCAGTTTACGCGCCGCGGTGGCCTTCAAAGCCTCGCGTGCGCTGGCAGCGGCAGGCCCGACCACGCTGACCTCTGTGCCCGTGACAGGATCAATCGCCGTCGCCTTGACGACGTTGCCCTGCACTACAAACTCAATATAAATGTCGCTGCCCTTGCCGCCCGGCATTGCTCAGGCAGCGCGTTTGAGGTGGTGCGCCGTCCACACCTGGTCCAGCGCCGCAACCAGCACCTTCATCATCTCTTCGCTGTGCATCGGCGACGGCGTAAAGCGCAAGCGCTCCTGCCCCCGCGGCACGGTGGGGAAATTGATTGGCTGCACATAGATCGCGTGATCGCGCAAAAGCGTATCCGAGACCGCTTTGCATAACACTGCATCGCCCACGAACAGCGGCACGATATGGCTGGGCGAGTCCATCACCGGCAGCCCGGCCTCGGCCAGCATGCGCTTGAGCCGTGCAGAATTGGCGTGCAGTTTTTCGCGTTCGACATTGCTGGTTTTCAAGTGCCGTACACTGGCCAGCACGCCCGCTGCCAGAACCGGCGCGAGCGAGGTAGTAAAAATGAACCCCGGCGCAAACGAGCGTACGCAATCCACAATTTCGTGCGATGCTGCGATATAGCCGCCCATCACACCGAACGCCTTGGCCATTGTGCCTTCCACAATGTCCACCCGCTGCATCGTCCCGTCGCGCGCCGCAACCCCGGCCCCGCGCGGGCCATAAAGGCCGACGCCATGAACTTCATCGAGATAGGTCAGCGCGTTATATTTTTCCGCCAGATCGCAGATCGCCGAAATCGGCCCAAAATCACCATCCATTGAATAGACGGATTCAAACGCGATCAGCTTGGGCGCATCGGGGTCTGCATCGCGCAGCAATTCTTCGAGATGCGCCGTGTCATTGTGGCGAAACACCCGCTTGATCACGCCGCCATGGCGCATGCCCTCGATCATCGAGGCATGGTTGAGTGCATCCGAAAACACGATCAAGCCGGGCAACAGCTTGGCCAGCGTCGCCAGCGAGGTATCGTTCGACACAAAGCCGGAGGTGAAGGTCAGCGCCGCTTCCTTGCCATGCAGATCGGCCAGTTCCCGCTCCAGTTCCACATGATAGTGGGTGGTGCCGGAAATATTGCGCGTGCCACCTGAGCCCGCACCTGCCGTATCCAACGCCTCATGCATCGCCGCCAGCACTTTTGGGTGTTGGCCCATGCAGAGATAATCGTTGGAACACCACACCGTGATCGGGCGTCTGTCGCCATTGGTGTGAACATCGGCGTTGGGAAAGAGACCGCGCTGGCGCACGATATCGGCGAACACCCGATACCGGCCTTCTTGTTTCAAACCGCCAAGCGCGCTGCGGAATTTTGCTTCGTAGGAAAAGGCCATCTGTCGTCTGTCAGGCCGATCTGGCCCGCTCTTGCTAGCTCTTCGCGCAAGATAACGCTTCACCCCCCCAGAACCCAAAGCGAATTGTCACAGCGCGGAACATATCCAGCATGTTGCGAATCATTCTCAGAAACTGCCACCTCAAGCGGTGATGGCGACGACCGCATTCACCGCCATGGCGATCAGCACGGTGTTGAAAAAGAACGACACAACAGAATGGACAATCGTCACCCGCCGCATGTCGGACGACATCACCTGCACATCGGAGACTTGCGCCGTCATGCCTACGACGAATGCGAAATACAGAAAGTCCGAAATGACCGGGTCTTTGGTTCCGGGAAATTTGAGCGCAACGCCCTTGCCCGCCTCACCCCCGACAAAGTGCTGATTGGCATACCGAAAGGCCGCGATGGTATGCAGCGTGAACCAGCCCAAAGGCGCGCTTGCCGCCGCCAAAGCCAGAGGCAAGGCCGATATCTGTTTCTGGTGCAGCACCGTGAAAACGCCCACCACGCACAGCACAATCACCGCCAGCGCGATCAGGATCACGACAAAGCCGCCCTCATCGGCCACCCCTGCGCGGCGCTGCAACCCGGCAGCATCCAGCCGCAGCACCAAAAGTGCTGTGCTGATCAGATAGGTGAGAAAGAACGCATCACCCGCGGCCGCG
>DATJDE010000357.1:0-1867 GCA_035497595.1 Rhizomicrobium sp.
GCCGCCACGACGATCTTGTGGCGCGCGGCGGCCACTATGCGTCCATGTGGAGCAAGCAAAGGCAGGCCGACGAAGCGCGCGAGACCCTCAAGCAAGCCGAGAGCGATCCCGCCGTCGCACCCAATATCGCCCGTGCCGTTCCGCAAGCCGTGTTCTGATTATTCGGCTGCCTGCGGTTTGGTCCGTTGCACATTGGCAGGCTGCGGCAGCGGCGCGTGTCCGCCCGCTTTCGCCGCCCGGCGCAACGCTTTGCGTTCGCGGCGGCGATAGGGATAGGCCAGCATCGCCGGCACCAGCCCCAGCGTGATCATCTTGGAAAACGCCAGCCCGAACACAATCGCGGTGGAAAGCTGAATCCACATCGAGGCATTTGGCCCGCCCACCGTGATCGCACGGGTGGCAAAGTTGATTTCCACCCCGAACATCATCGGCAACAACCCGCCAATGGCGGTGATGGTGGTCAGGAACACGGGGCGCAACCGCTGGGCGCTGGACCGGATCACCGCCTCGATCGGCTCCATGCCGCTATCGCGCAAACGGTGGAAGGTATCGATCAGCACGATATTGTGGTTCACCACAATGCCCGCCAAAGCCAGCATCCCGGTCCCGGTCATGATGATCGAGAAGGTCTGCCCCATCACCACCATGCCGAGCAGCGCGCCGATCATGGCCAACACCACAGCCACCAGAATAATGCCCGAATGATAAAAGCTGTTGAACAGCGCCAGCAGCACAATCGCAATCAGGAACAGTGCAAGGAACGCCGCCTCGACCAGGAACGCGCCGGATTCGTCCTGCTGCTCATCAGCGCCTTTGAATTCCACGCGCACGCCATCGGGCAGCACCTGGGTTGCCAGCCATTGCTTGACCTTCGCCACTTCCTGCGCGGGCAGAATCTTTTGCGCGATGCACTCGGTCTTGACCTCCTTGGAACATTCAGCCTTCAGGTTGGCACGAACGTGATAGACCCGGTGGCCATTGATCCGCTCAATATCGCTCACCTGCTGGGCCGGGATGCGCCGCACGAAATTGCTGATCGGCACCACGCCATTGGCAGTCGGCACACGCAGATTGTCCAGCGCATGGACCCCGCGTTCGTCTTCGGGGTAGCGCACGCGAATATCGATCTCGTCATCGGCATCGTCGGGGCGGTATTTTCCGACCAGCACACCATTGGTCACAAGCTGGACCGCGGTGCCGATGGTCTGTGCATTGGCGCCGAACCGGCTTGCAGTTTGCCGGTCGATATCCAGGTTCCATTCGATGCCCGGCAAGGGGCGCGTGTCCTCAAGATCGCGCAGCTCCGGCAGCGTGTCCAAATATTTGCGAATCTGCGCAACAGTTTGTGACAGGGCCACATAATTGTCCGACGCGACATCGATCATCAGCGCCTTGCCGGTGGGCGGCCCCTGCTGCGGCTCGCGCACTTCGACATGAATACCCGCGAGGTTGGAGGTGCGGCGGCGGATGTCTTCCAGAATCTTCTTGCCCGGCCCGCGTTCCTTGAAATCCTTCAACTCCACGGTGATGCGCCCGACATTGTCCACCGGCACGCCGCCCTGGTTGTTGAGCGTGCGTTGGTTGCCGCCGGTCGTCGCATACATCGATTTGATGCCCGGCACGCCCGCCACGATCTGGTTCACGCCCATCACGATGTCGCGCGTTTCCTTGGCCGAAAGATTGCCGCGCGCCGAAATCAGCACCGATGCCTGATCGGGATCGGTGTCGACAAAGAATTCGACCCCGCGATTGAACGCGGCAAACAATCCGATCACCACCACCACCATGGCCAGCGCGCTCAGAAACACGCGGCCGGTGTGATGGGTCAGCCAGTCCGCCAGATGCGCATAGCGCCCGGTGATGCCCG
>DATJDE010000358.1:0-2136 GCA_035497595.1 Rhizomicrobium sp.
GGAAGAAGGCGGCGACATGGCATTCACGCCCGACATCTTCGTGAAAGATGGTGATGTGATCGCAGGCAACGGCTTTACGTTTGAATGCGTCTACACACCGGGCCACACCTCAAACCATATGTGCTTTGCGTTGGCGCAAGAACGCGCGCTGTTCACCGGCGATCACATCATGGGCTGGTCCACCACCGTCGTCACCCCACCCGATGGCGACATGGCGCAGTATATGGCGAGTGTAAAAAAGCTGATCGCGCGCGACGATAAAATTCTCTACCCGACGCATGGCGCACCGATCACCGATCCCAAACCATTCCTCGCCGCCTATCTGGACCACCGGCTGGACCGCGAACGCCAAATCCTCGCCTGTATCAAAGATGGTGTCGGCACCATCCCCGAAATGGTCGCCCGCATGTATGCCGATGTCGACAAACGCCTGCATCCCGCCGCGTCCCGCTCTGTGCTGGCCCACCTGATCCAGCTCACCCAAGAAGGCCGGATCAAGACAACCGAAGGCACCTACACGCTTTCCTAGGGCCATCACTCAACTGTCACCCATCAAATCCTCCCCGTGTCATGGCCCGCGACTGCGGGCCACCCCAGGTGACGCGGGGCTTGGTGTGCCGGGATTAAGCGCGCTCACTTGCGCGCCAATTCCTTCACATAAGCTTTGATGCGAAACGCATTGACCCCCATATCCGGCCCCGCCAGCCTGCTCTTGGAGCGCACATCCAGCCGCGCCCCTTCGCCGGACGGCAGCACGCGGATCACAATGTCATCGGTCAGCCCGAACCAGAAACTCGTATCGGTACATTCGATGATCCCTTTCGCAGGATCGAACGCGACCAGGTGCCAGCCCATCCGCTTCATCGCGAAAAACGCCCGCCAATAGAGCACCGGCACCTTGGTCAAAATCGCGATAGGCCGGATGAAGCCGTAATATTTCTTCTGCAAGGCCGAAATGGTGGTGCGCTTGCCATCAAAATTCAGCGTTAGCGGTCCCTCATACCCTGCCGGCGTATCGGCGCTCTTGCGTAGCTCCAGCAGAGCGGAAAATTGCGGCGCATTGCCGACATCGGTGGAAATGTCGTGAATGGGCGGCATGGTGCGCAACATCACAATGCCGTTGATCGGCACATAGAGAAAGGCGATGGAGCCAACCAGCGCCAACGCCCCATAGCGCGCCCCGCGCCCATAGTTGAGAAACAGCGCCAACAGCGCCCAGACAAATGCGAAGATAAACGAGGCCGCCCCCGCCAGCACCGCCCAGGGAAAAATCCGCCACAGCCCGTTATAGGGGTCCCATGCGCCCAGCCGCGTGCCGAGCGCGGCGGTCCCTCCAACCGCCAACGCAATCGCAAGCGCCGCGAAGGCCAGCTTCGCGAGGACCGGAAGAAACCGCATTCAATCCCCTATGCCGCGGCCGTCGGCAAACGATAATCCTTGAATTGCTCCCGCAATGTCGCTTTCTGAATTTTGCCGGTTGCCGTGTGCGGAATCTCATTCACAAAGGCCACATCGTCCGGCATCCACCATTTGGCGATCTTGCCGGTGAGGAAGGCGAGCAGCTCGTCGCGCGTCGCCGTCTTGCCCGGCTTCAACACCACCACCAGCAAAGGCCGCTCATCCCATTTGGGGTGATAGACGCCGATCACGGCCGCTTCCGCCACCGCCGGATGGCCAATCGCAAAATTCTCGATGTCGATGGACGAAATCCATTCCCCGCCCGATTTGATGACATCCTTGGCCCGGTCGGTGATGGTCATATAGCTGAACTCGTCCAGCGTGGCGACATCGCCGGTATCGAACCAGCCATCCTTATCGAACGCCTCTGTGCCTTCGCCGCCCATATAGCCTTTGGCAATCGCAGGCCCGCGAACTTTAAGCCGCCCGAACGCCTTGCCGTCGCGCGGCATCTCGTTGTTCTCGTCATCGGTGATTTTCATTTCCACACCGAACGGCGCATGGCCCTGCTTGCACTTGTAATCAAGCATCCGCTCATAGCTGAGTTCGCCGAGCGCCTGTTTCATGGTGCCCAGCGTGCCCAGCGGGCTCATCTCGGTCATGCCCCAGGCATGGACCACCTGCACGCCATATTTCTTCTCGAAGGTCTCGATCATCGAGCGCGGGCAGGCCGAGCCG
>DATJDE010000359.1:0-2864 GCA_035497595.1 Rhizomicrobium sp.
TGTGAGCTTGATAACCATCTCAGGAGCATTGGCCGGTGCCCACGGCGTGGCATTTTTCGCCTCCGAATAACAACACAATGTACCTGTTATCAGCGGCGAGGCTCTGCCAGCACGTTGCGAATTGCGAAGCTGGAATGGATGCGCGAAACGCCCGGCAGCTTTGACAGCACGTCTTTGTGGATTCGCTCGAAGTCGCTTGCATTCTCCGCTTCGACACGCAGCAGATAGTCTGCACCGCCCGTCATCAGGAAGCATTCGCGGATTTCCGGGTGTTTGCGCACGGCGCCTTCGAAGCGATTGAGATAACTCTCCGTCTGCCGTTCCAGCGTGATCTGGATGATGACGGCCATGCCCTGTTCCGCCAGCCCGGAACTGATCAGGGCTGTGTAGCCGTGGATCACGCCTTGCTGTTCCAATATCTGCACCCGCCGCAAGCAGGCGGAGGGAGACAGCCCAACCTCGGCAGCAAGCTGGGTGTTGGCGATCCGCGCATTCAGACGCAACGCCTTGAGAATTTCACGATCTATGGCATCAATTTGAAACATATCGATTATTCAAATATCACGCTTAAAATTGCAAGAACTCATGCAAAACGCGCTGAATGACGGAAAATCAGTGAAAAAATCATCATTCGTTGCGCTATCTTGAGCGGCACCCAAAGAGTCCTGCCGCGTGCGTGTTGCAACAGCCATCCGAGCAGATGCAGTAGGGCGCCTGACAATCGACCTGCGGGCGTTGCAGAAAAATTACCGGGCGCTCGCACGGGCCGTAGCGCCTGTGTCTTTAGGGCCATTCTCACGGCGGATGCGTGTGGGCGCGCAGCCTCAGCCACCGTGGCAGCGTGTTCTTTCGCGGCGTGCGCTTGCCCATTCTTGGGCTGGTATCGATGGACAGTATCGGCATCACAGCGCTGCCTGCCGGTGCGATACAGCCCGGCGTCTTGTTGAATTGATTGGGCCGCATCAGACGGTGGAACAGCTTGCCGCCGACGGCGGTGTCAGCCCTTCGGAGATTTTGTCGACACTTGGTCGGCGCTATCAACGCGCTTATCTGACTTAGAGGTATACCTCATGACTATCGTTGTTCTCGGCGCCGGGGTTATCGGTGTGACATCTGCCTATTACTTGGCGAAGGCAGGGCAGCGCGTGATTGTGATCGATCGCCAGCCAGGCCCGGCGCTGGAAACAAGCTTTGCCAATGCCGGCGAAATATCGCCTGGCTATGCCTCGCCCTGGGCGGCGCCTGGTATTCCGCTGAAGGCGCTAAAATGGATGTTCATGAAACATGCGCCGCTCGTGCTGCATCCCAGGATCGATTTGGCGACCTTACGCTGGATGGCGCAAATTCTTTCGAACTGCACCACCGCCCGATACGCCGTGAACAAGGAACGCATGTTGCGCATCGCAGATTATAGCCGGGCGTGCCTGGCCGACCTGCGGGTGGAAACCGGCATAGCCTACGATCAGCGGATGTTGGGTACGTTGCAAGTCTTCCGCACCCAAAAGCAGGTTGACGCAATGGCAAAGGATATTGAGGTTCTGGCAAAAGCCTCTGTGCCTTTTGAAGTTCTCGACCGGGATGGTTGTGCGGCGGCCGAGCCCGGCCTCAAGCCTGTGCGCGCGCGAATTGCCGGTGGCCTGCGATTGCCGAACGATGAAACGGGTGATTGCTTCACATTCACCAATGCGCTCAACGCACATGCAGAGGCGCTTGGCGTGACGTTCCGCCACGGTGTTGAGGTCGAGCGTCTGATTGCGCAAGGCGGGCGGATCACCGCTGTGCGCCTCAGCACCGGCGAAGACTTGCAGGCCGACACGGTTGTTGCGGCACTTGGCAGTTATACGCCCCGGCTCCTTGCCCCGCTTGGGTTGCGCCTGCCAGTTTACCCGGTGAAGGGCTATTCAATCACGACCCCCATCGCCAACAACGCGCGCGCGCCGCTTTCCACCGTAATGGACGAAACCTACAAGGTCGCGATCACCCGCCTGGGCGACCGGATCCGGGTGGGCGGGATTGCGGAAATCGCAGGATTCGACACCACGTTGAAAGAGGCACGCCGCGCGACGCTCGCTCAATCGCTGACCGATCTGTTTGGCGACGGCGGTGATCTTTCACAAGCTACATTCTGGTGTGGCCTGCGGCCGATGACGCCGGACGGTACGCCGGTCATCGGCGCCACGCGATATGAAAACCTCTATCTCAACACCGGGCACGGCACACTTGGCTGGACAATGGCCTGTGGCGCAGGGCGACTATTGGCCGACATCATCTGCGGCAAACAGCCGGAGATCGAAAGCACCGACTATCGGATTTCGCGCTACAGCTAGCTGAAAAGGTGAGGTGGCGATGGAATTTCTTCCATCGCCACCGTGGATGCCCCACCTGTATTAATCGCCCAAGCCGATGCTGATTGCGGCGAAGGGGCCGTAGAAAGCACGATCATAGGATTTGCGGCTATCGATGCCGCCATCCATCGCGCCGAAGAACATGTCGGCGCGGTAGCCTAAGCTCAGTTTGGCATTGGGATAGTGGAAGGACAGCCCCACCGAGCCGCCGACATTGGGGATGGTGACGCTATGCGTTTTGGTGCGGTGGCCGGGATAGGCTGTGACAAAGTTCGGTGCCATTTTCCCAAGCCCGGCTTGGCTGGCCGGGTGGTAGAACACAGAAGACTGATGCCGGACTTTGACTTTCTGGCGGCCGAACAGTACGGCGCCGCTCAAACTCCAGTCGAAGGTGAGCGACGTATCCTCGCTTTCGCTCAAAGGGGCGGATGCTTCCCAAGAGAGCGTTGGCCCGATGCCACGGAAGCTGCGATGGGCGGTCAGATCACCACGATAGGAGTGAAACACCTGGCCCGTCGG
>DATJDE010000360.1:0-1546 GCA_035497595.1 Rhizomicrobium sp.
GCCATAGGGTGGCGCGGCAGCGCGTTCGCGCCAGGCGATTTCCTGTTTGAAGAAGGCATCGCGATCCCCCGCCGCCAGCGCCTTCATCACAATGTCTTCCGGGTTTCGTGTTTGCAGCAACACAAGGCCGGGCTTTTGTGCGCGGCCCGCGCGGCCTGCCACCTGATGCAGCAATTGAAAGGTACGTTCGCGGGCACGCATATCACCATCGGCGCTACCAAGATCGGCATCGATCACGCCGACCAAAGTAAGATCGGGGAAGTGATGGCCCTTGGCCATGATCTGCGTGCCGATCAACACATCGATCTCGCGATTGATCATGGCACGGATGGCGAGTTGTGTTTCCGCCGGGCCATGCATCGTGTCGCTGGAGGCAATGGCCATGCGCGCCTGCGGAAAAGCCAACGCAAACTCTTCGGCCACACGTTCTACACCGGGGCCGCAGGCGATGAAGCTGGAGGGCGTGCCGCAGGTTGGGCAGGCGGGCGGGGTTTGGGTGGCAAAGCCGCAATGGTGGCACATCAGTTTTTTGCGATAGCGATGTTCCACCAGCCAGGCCGAACAATCCCGGCACACCATTTTGTGCCCGCAGGCGCCGCACAAAGTGAGCGGCGCATAGCCCCGGCGGTTGAGAAACAGCATCGCCTGCTCGCCCCGCTCCAGCGTGGCCGCGACCGCTTCGCGCAAGGGTTCAGAAATCCAGGTGCCGGGTTCACCGCGCGCGCTGCGCAGATCAATCAATTTTGTATCGGGCAGCGCGGCATTGGCATGGCGCTGATGCAAGGTGAGATGGCCATAGCGCCCGGTGGTGGCATTGACGAATGTTTCGAGCGAGGGCGTCGCGCTCGACAGTACGATGGGGCAATCTTCGGTATGAGCGCGCACCACCGCCATATCGCGCGCGTGATAAATGACGCCCTCTTCCTGTTTGAAGGCCTGTTCGTGTTCTTCATCGACCACGATCAACCCAAGATCGGCAAACGGCAGAAAGAGCGAGGAGCGCGCCCCCACAACAACCCGCGCTTCACCCGTCATCACCGCGCGAAAGACGCGCTTGCGCTCCTTCTGCGAAAGATCGGAATGCCATTCGGCAGGCCGCACCCCGAAGCGGGCGGCAAAGCGATCCAGAAACTGGATGGTGAGCGCGATTTCCGGCAGCAGCACCAGAACCTGCCGCTTGCGGCGCAGGGCTTCGGCAATGGCCTCAAAATAGGTTTCGGTTTTGCCCGAGCCGGTCACGCCATCAAGCAGATGGGCGGAAAATTTATGCGCGCTGACCGCGCCCACCAGCGCTACAGCTGCATGTTGCTGTTCAGGATTGAGGGCGGGTGTCTGGAATTCTGGGTCTGGCTGCGGCAGGGGCGCAAATTCGGGCAGGCTGGCTGCGTCCAGCGCACCGGCTTCGATCAGGCCGCGCACCACGCTGGCAGACGCATTGGCCTCCTCCGCCAAAGCGGGGATGGCGCGGGCAAGCCCATCGCCCGCCACCTCCAGCACGCGGGCGCGCGCTAGCGTCATCCGCGTCGGCGTTACCGCACCGCGCACA
>DATJDE010000361.1:0-13547 GCA_035497595.1 Rhizomicrobium sp.
GCCGACGATCGCGGTAGCGATACACCAGAGCGCCAACACCAAACCAACGATCCTGGTTTGAACTCCAACCAACAGGGCAATACCACCCACGAATTCAATTGCCACAGTAACAAGCCAGACAATTATGGGGATCGGCAGGCCAATATGCGCAAAGTAATCCTGCGTTGCAGCCTGCGAAATCAGCTTCGCATACCCGCTCCAAATGAATATGGCGCTCATCAGCGCGCGGCCGATTAACATGGCTAAATTTTGGGTGCTGTTCGAGTCTACGGTTTGTGTCGACATCAAGATGCCCTCCCATCCGCGAATATGGCCGGATGATGTGCCAGTGTGGGGATGCGCACAAGGCCGAACTCTCAGAATCGCGCGGCAACCAAAATGGCCCCCAAGGCGATGAGGGCGACCCCAATCCAGTTCGCGCCAGAAAGGCGCTCCCCCAGAAACATCACGCCGAATATGGCAACCAAAACCACCGACAGCTTATCGATAGGCGCCACGCGCCCGGCATCGCCAATTTTGAGCGCCCGAAAATAACAAAGCCAGGACGCGCCTGTCGCGAGCCCGGAAAGTATGAGGAATGTATAGGTGCGCACTGGAACTTTGCGTGGATCGGTCCATTGGCCGGTCACGCCAAGAATCACAGCGAGGCTTGCGAGAATGACAATGGTCCGCACAAAAGTCGCAAAGTCAGACGGCACATTTTCAACACCGACCTTGGCGAAGATCGCCGTCAAAGCGGCAAAACAAGCCGAAAGACCAGCCCAAAACTGCCACGTCCCCACAAATGAACCCATGCCCGTTCGCCCGATTGGTCCCCACTACTACAACACCATTCGGGCACGACCGCCAAACATCAAAGGCCGCGTGCTGGATACACGCGGCCTTTGTGAGAGGAACCCTCAGGCCCGGGCAGGCGCTACGCAGCCTTTTTCTTGCGCAGTATGGTCAGACCGCCCAACAAGCCACCCAGTATGAGCGAAAGGGTCGCTGGCTCCGGCACAGGTGCCGCGATCACGCCAAACAGGCCGTGGCTTTCTCCATTCGGCCCGGCGGAAAAATAAATCGCATCGGCATTCCCGGCGGGGCCATTATTACCTGCAGTAAGTGCCCAAAGCCCGTCGATGGTGATGATGTCGCCATTCTTATCGGTCAGAAGGCCTTTGAAGGTGTCTGAACTAAGATCAAAGATGTTGATGGTGCCGTCGCCGAAATTGCCAACCAGCAAGTCTCCGGCAATCGAACCGAACGAGGCTGGCGCGATTGAAAGGCCCCATGGCGCATTCAATGACCCGTTGCTCGCCACCCGTCCGATAAGATTTCCGCTGGTGTCGAACACATCGACAAACCCATTGCCCGCGCCAGCGATTTCATCTTCCTTGCTGGCATCCTGTAAGGCATAGGTCACAAAGATTTGTCCGTTAATGTTCTGAACATTGAACGGCGCATAACCGGCAGGAAGAGTGGGATCGGTAAATGTACCGGCCAAGGTGGGTGCCGCTGCATCGCCCTTTAAGACGTCGATTGTTCCGTTGCGGAAATTTGCGGAATACACATAGCTGTGTGTGCCCACGGTTGCGAAGGTCGTTCCTTTATAGATATTCGCATCTGACCCGATCTGCAGGACTTCCGCACTCGTGCCGAGAGATGCGCGCCAGCCCGAAATTGTGCCGTCCTCGCTGACAAAGGCGAACAGATCGCCGTTGAACGCCCCACTTCCAAACGCGGGATTGAATGTTTGACCGGTGATGCTGCCATCTCCCGGTATGGTCACGGTCAATCCCAATTTTGTCGTTGCGTTCGTAGCGGGATTGACGCTGTAGAGTGTGGTAACGCCTGTCCCATTGTCTGAGACCCAGAATGGTCCCGTCGGTGCGTAAGATATGCCCCACGCATTCACAAGATCGGGGTCCGTGGTTTGTGCTGGGTTGGCGCCCTGGTCATCGGTCACAAGATTTGTAACTTCGATCAACGCAGCGAGGGCCGTAGAGCTTCCCACAACGAGAAGCGTAGCTGCGAGCGCCGCGCCTTTCAGAATTTGCAAGAAAGTGAATGTCTTTGGGGAGAACTGTCGCATCGGCCATACCTCCGAGAAGAAGTTCTTTGCCGGGATGCAATGCGTCTCCTGTCAACTTGTCAAGCTGGAACCAGATTTAAGTTCCGCTACCCCATGGGCGGTAGCGCAATGGGTAACACGCACTGCCGCTAGAGTGTGGTTGCAGCGTGTTCCATCTGCGCAGGCGCACGCGCGCGCCAGAGTGTCAGCACAAGCGCAAGGGTCGGCAGCCACATGACGCGCGATTGATACCGATCATGCGGGTTGGAAAGCGCACCACAAATAAATGCGTTGCCAATGAGCGCGATGAAAATAAACGCAGGCAATGCCGCCGCATGCCACCGGCGCCGCGCCGCCCCCCACGCCAGAAGCAGGCCAAGGCCGCAGAGCGAGATGATGCCCACCGCAAGATGCACACTGTTGATCACGTCAAATGAAAATCTCTTCTGCTGCTGGCGTGCGTTCATGTAAGCCTGCAATTGATCTGGCACATAGCGCGCAACATCCGGGTAGAGAATCCACTGTTGCGGCTCAATCTGGTCCCCTGTTTTGAACATCATGAATTGCGAAAGGGCGGCGTCCAGCGCCGTTCTGGCATGCATTTTAGGATAAAGACGAAGGCTGTCCGAAATGATGCGGATGGATTCGGCTCTTGTGCCGTCAAATCTATCCAGCAGTTGAAATGGGCTTTTCGTGCCCCACAACCAAATATCCGCCGTTTTCGGAAGTTCATCCTTATAAAGACAGAGTGCATAACCGGAAGTGGGGCAGGTCTCATCCAGCAAGCGCTTCACGATGCCATCCTGCAACAATCGCCCAAAAACAAATACCGAGCCGACCTTGCTGACAAAGACATCGCGCGTAAGGATGAAATTGCTGGAAAGAACGATCCCAAGGCCAAGTACAAAGCTGAGCGCCGCCATCCCCACTTTGGGCGCCGCAGCGTTTCGCCCACCGCGCCAACGCACGATCAGCTTTGCCAAACAGATGAAAAGAACCAGCCCCGCAGCCAGCCCCAAATGGGACGAATGTGCCGCTGTCGCGATGGCGGCCACCGCAACCAGCATTGTAGTTCTCAGCCGCCCAAGGCGGCTTGCGTGAAAGCTCACAAGATAAAGTGAGAGCGCCACAACAGCCGTCATGCAATCGGGCACGATCTGTCCGACATACCAGGGCAGGCCCGTTCCGATTGTCAGCAGCACACCCAAACCGAGCAGCGCAGCAATCGGCAGAGAGGGGGCTTCCATGCGGGCGGTTTCAGTGATGACAAAAGCCGTCATCAGCGCCTGCACACCGATGACCAGCCACAGGCTGAACGCCGCGCCGGTGGCCCAGAGAAAATGTGAATATCCTGCAGACCGCTCAACCATGAACTGGTGGCCCAGCCCTTGCGCGATATAGGCGCCGGTATCGAAAAAGGTGATGGGAAAGCCATTCCACAGCGCAACGGAGAGCAGAAGTGGACAAAGCGCCAATATGGCGATGCATTCGTTCCGCGCCGTGTCCGGGCGCGCCAAAATCCAGCTCCCGCCGTTACGCAAGAACCAGTGCCGATCGAGATGATTCTGAAATGCCCCCGCCATCAGAATGGATTTAAGCCGCAACCCATGGCGATGCAACCGCGCGCAGGTTATTCTGTAAAAGCAAATGGGGCAGGCATGGGTTGTGAATAATTTCGTGTATGTGCTGATCAGCGCACGGGGGCGCAAGCGCATGACCTATGTCGGCTGGACAACCGATCTTGAGCGCCGTCTTGGCCAGCACAATAGTGGCCACGGCGCCAAAACCACACGCGGCAACGTCTGGGCGCTCATTTACGCAGAACGCTACCAAACCCGGGCCGAGGCGATGTCACGCGAATGGTTTCTAAAACGAGACAAGGCTTTCCGTGCCTTGCTGCGCGGTGGTTAAGGCTGTCGCGTAGGCGGATTTGCGCTATGCTGGCATGGCCCTATCGGGATTTTTGCCATGGCAAGCCCCCAATGTTGAAGGCCCCCCGCATGGCGCAATCTGCGCTGGATCTCATCGGGGGCACGCCCATGTTGCAGCTCTCCCGGTTTGATACCGGGCCATGTGCCTTGTTTGTGAAGTTGGAAAATCAAAATCCCGGCGGCTCGATCAAAGATCGTATCGGCCTGTCAATGATCTGCGCGGCCGAACGCGATGGAAAACTCAAGCCCGGCGGAACGATTGTTGAAGCGACTGCCGGCAATACTGGCCTCGGCCTTGCACAGGTTGCAGTTCTCAAAGGCTATCGGCTGGTGCTGGTGGTGCCGGACAAGATGGCGCGCGAGAAGATACAGCACTTGCGCGCCCTTGGTGCCGATGTGCGGATCACACGCTCCGATGTCGGCAAGGGCGATCCGGAGTATTATCAGGACATGGCACAGGCGATCGCGCAAGATGTCCCCGGCGCGCATTACATCAACCAATTTTCCAATCCGGCCAACCCGCTTGCACATGAAACAACCACCGGCCCCGAAATCTGGGCGCAGATGGACCAGCATGTCGATGCGGTTGTCGTCGGCGTCGGTTCCGGCGGCACGCTGACAGGGCTGGGGCGGTTTTTCCGCGCCGTCTCGCCCCAAACGCAAATGATCCTGGCCGATCCTAAAGGGTCCATTCTCGCGCCGCTTATTCGCACGGGAAAAATGGTGAAAGCGGGCGCATGGACCGTGGAAGGTATAGGCGAGGATTTTGTACCGCCCAATGCCGATTTAAGCCTTGTTTCAAGCGCCTATTCGATATCGGACCGTGAAAGCATCGCCACTGCGCGCGCCCTTCTGTCCAAAGAAGGTGTGCTCGCCGGTTCGTCCTCTGGCACACTGCTGGCTGCCGCCTTGCGCTATTGCCGCGCCCAAACAGAAGCCAAACGTGTGGTCACGTTGGTCTGCGACAGTGGTAACAAATATCTCTCCAAGGTTTACAATGACTATTGGGTCATAGAACAAGGCCTTTCCAAACGCCCCCTCAAAGGTGATCTCAGCGATCTGATCTCGCGGCGTTTCGATTCCGGAGACTCTGTCACCGTTGGCCCGGACGACACATTGTCCACCGCCTATAACCGCATGCGCACTGCCGATGTTTCTCAATTGCCGGTTCTGGATGGCGCGTTTCTTGCGGGCATCATAGACGAAAGTGATATTCTCGCCGCCGTGGAAGGGGAAGATTCCAAACGCACTGCCAGTTTTTCCGCACCGGTCCGAACCGCCATGACCACCTTGCCACATACGCTGGATGTGCATGCACCGCTGGCTGCGTTACCTCCCATATTCGAGCAGAACGAAGTCGCACTCGTCTGCGATCACGGAAAATTTGTCGGCATTATTACCCGCATAGACCTCATCAACCACATCAGGCTTAACCCATGAGTGATGAACGCTTCTCCAATCGCCTGGCCTTTTCTACCCGCGCCGTTCATGCGGGCCAGTTCCCCGATCCGTCGACCGGTGCAGTGATGGTTCCGATTTATGCAACCTCCACCTATGCGCAGCAAAGCCCCGGCGTTCACAAAGGCTATGAATATTCCCGTAGCCAGAACCCGACCCGCATGGCGTTCGAGCGCTGCATCGCCGATCTGGAAAGCGGGACAGAAGGCTATGGCTTCGCCTCTGGCCTGGCCGCCATCGCAACGGTGCTCGAACTCTTGGCGTCCGGCGACCATGTCATCGCCAGCCATGATCTTTATGGTGGGTCCTACCGTCTTTTTGAAAAGGTGCGCAAAAGATCGGCGGGCCTGGACTTCAGCTTTGTCGACCTGTCCGATCCCGCGGCCGTAACAGCCGCCATCCGCCCCAACACCAGGCTGATCTGGATTGAAACACCCACCAATCCGCTGCTCAAACTTGTCGATCTGGCCGCCATCGCGGCAATTGCCCGTGCCAAAAAAATAATCACCGCCGCCGATAACACGTTCGCGAGCCCCTATACGCAGCGCCCGCTGGAGTATGGCGTGGATTTGGTGGTCCATTCGACCACCAAATACCTCAATGGCCATTCAGATATTGTGGGTGGCTGCGTTGTTGTGGGAGATAATACCGAGCTGGCGGCGCAGATGCGGTTCTTGCAAAACGCCATCGGCAGCGTGGCAAGCCCGTTCGATTCTTTTCTGGCGTTGCGCGGCCTGAAAACGCTGTCGTTGCGTATGGAGCGGCATTGTTCCAACGCGCTCACCATCGCCCGCTGGTTGGAACGCCATGCGCGGGTCAGGCGGGTGATCTATCCCGGCCTCGAAAGCCATCCGCAACATGCATTGGCGCGCCGCCAGATGAGCGCCTTTGGCGGCATCATCACGATGGAGATTGAGGGTGATGAAGCCACCGCGCGCCGCTTTCTCGAACGCTGCAAATTGTTCACCTTGGCCGAAAGTCTGGGCGGGGTAGAAAGCCTGATTGAACATCCGGCCATCATGACTCACGCTTCGATTCCCGCCGATCAGCGCCGCGAAATCGGCATCTCCGATACGCTGATCCGTCTGTCCGTCGGCATCGAGAATGCGGAAGATTTAATGGCCGATCTGGCCCAGGCTCTTGAGTAGGGATAAGCGCTCCGTCATCAATGAAGCAGGGTCAGCCCCGGTTGGGTATATGCTCCATATGGGGAAGGTCCCGCAGTTTTGCGCGTCGGGATAGTGAGCCCGACAGATGCGAGCGCGTTTGCCAGCCCTTTTGCCGGATCAATCGCCATGCGTGCGGCAGCGGGAAAAAGCCAGTCGGACAAAATATCAAACGCCTGTTTAGGCTGCGCCTGCTGTAAAAAGCCCACAAGCTGAATCAGCCGCTCCTCATCCAACCCCAGGATCGGGCAATGGATATGGCGAACATCCAAACAGCGGCGCGCGGCGACGCCAATGATCGAAAAGAGCGCTTCAAAACTGGGGATGCCGGTATTGTGAATGCCCGCCGCCCGAAAACCATCGCGCCAATCCGCACCCAGATCCGCAGGTGCCACCGATAGGCGCAGAACAGCCACGAGAAACATCTCGGCGGCGTTAAGACGTGTTATCGGCCTTTCAGATAGAAAGAGTGGCAAAGGCGGCATGAAGCGGTCCATTCGACAAAGGTGACGGCCTGCATTCGATTAGTGCAAATAAGTCTTAAGTGCAACTAAAAGATCCTTTGGCGCGCCGAGGCCTTTGCGCCGTCGCGGGAACGTAAGTGGCGATTCCGCCGTTTAAATATGGCTCTGAGCGAGAGGATTGTGGGCCGTGAGTTTGGAAGGCGAAGCGAGATTCGACGTCTCCCTGACCGATGACGCCCGCTACCGCCTTCTGGTGGATGCGATCGCCGATTACGCCATCAACATGCTGACGCCAGAGGGCTTTGTCGCAAGCTGGAACGGCGGGGCGCAGCGTTTGATGGGCTATGAGGTCCGCGACATCATCGGCCACCATTTTTCGAAGTTTTATACCCCGGAAGATCGGAAAGCCGATTTATCCGCAGAGGCATTGGAACGCGCTGCACGCAAAGGAGGCTTTGATACGGAAGGCTGGCGTGTCCGAAAGGATGGCAGTCTCATTTGGGCGCATGTTGCCATTGATGCCGTGCGCAGCCCGTCCGGGGTTCTGCTTGGCTTTGCACAGATTACCCAGGACCTCACCGAGCGTAAGCGTAACCAGGAAGATCTGCGCCGAAGCGAAGAGCAGTTCAGGTTGCTGGTGCAGGGTGTCACTGACTATGCAATCTACATGCTCGATCTGAATGGATATGTCACAAGCTGGAATTCTGGCGCGCAGCGGATCAAAGGCTATCTGCCGGAAGAAATTATCGGCCAGCATTTCAGCCTGTTTTATACTGAGGATGATCGCCAGAGCGGGGAACCCGCCAAAGCGCTGGCGGAAGCCTTGCGCGACGGACGTTTCGAAAAAGAAGGCTGGCGCGTGCGCAAAGGCGGGGATCGCTTTATGGCGCATGTTATCATAGATCCGATCCGCAACGTCGATGGCATGATCCTGGGTTTTGCAAAGATCACCCGCGATATCACCGAAAGAAGAATTACCGAACGCGCGCTGGAAAAGACGCGCGAGGCTTTGTTCCAGTCTCAGAAGATGGATGCGATCGGTCAATTGACCGGCGGCATTGCCCACGATTTCAACAATCTTCTGATGGCTGTCTTGGGCAGTTTGGAACTTGTCCGCAAGCGACTGCCGGAAGATCCGCGCATCACGCCGCTGCTCGACAACGCGATTATGGGCGGAAGGCGCGGCACATCACTGATCCAGCGCATGCTGTCTTTTGCGCGGCGTCAGGACCTGAAATCCGAAGCCATCGATATTCCCCTGCTGGTGCGCGACATGACTGATCTCCTCCAGCGCTCTCTGGGGGCCAGCATCACCATAGAATCGCGCTTTCCCCTCCAACTTGCCCGCGCCCATGGCGATAGCAACCAGCTCGAATTGGCAATGCTCAATCTCGCCGTGAATGCGCGCGATGCCATGGCAGGTGTCGGCACAATTGTGATTGCAGCAACAGAGGAGCGTTGTGGCCCCGCCGATGAATTGCCCATGGGTCGTTACATTTGCATTTCGGTTTCAGATACCGGTGAGGGAATGGATCCTGAAACCTTGTCCCACGCGACAGAACCGTTTTTCACGACCAAAGGCGTTGGCAAGGGTACTGGCCTGGGGCTTGCTATGGTGCATGGCATGGCGAAGCAGTGCGGTGGCCGCTTCATGTTGATCAGCCGCGAAGGGCTGGGCACCACTGCACAAATCTGGCTTCCGGTTGCGACAGAAGGAACGAAAAATGTGGCCGAAGATGTGCGCAGGCCGCTGCCAATGAACACGCGCTTGTTAAAGGTTCTTGCCGTCGATGACGACAGCCTGGTGCTGATGAATACAACCGCGATGTTGGAAGACCTTGGGCATAGCGTGGTGGAGGCAAGTTCGGCGAAAGCGGCGCTCGAAAGCTTGCGCAAGCAGAACGACATCGATCTGATCATCACCGATCAGGTAATGCCGCAGATGACAGGCCTTCAACTCGTTGAAATGGTGAAAACCGATTTTCCGGAAATGCCCATCATTCTGGCAACGGGATATGCCGAACTGCCGCCCGGCATTGCGGCACGCGTGGTGAAACTCAACAAGCCTTTTTCCGAAGACGATCTGGCGCACGCGGTCGACAATGCAGTCCAGAGCGGCCAGCCACATCCGCCGCGCCGCGTCGCGTAGCATTACGCCCCTCGTAAGCGCTTTGGGTGCCCGGCGTTGACGCGGGGAGCCCGGATATCTACATCAAATCCAACGAAACCATTTACGCGAAATGATGAGGTATCCCATGGCTGAAGCATTGATTATCGACGCTTGTCGTACGCCCCGCGGTATTGGCAAAATGGGCAAAGGCGCATTGGCAGATATTCACCCCCAGCAACTGGGCGCCACGGTTCTCAAGGCGTTGGCCGAACGCAACAATTTGAAAACCGCCGAGGTCGATGACATCATCTGGGGAACATCTTCCCAGCGTGGCAAGCAGGGCGGGGATATGGGCCGTATGTCGGCGCTGGATGCCGGCTACGATACCAGGGCCAGCGGCGTCACGCTGGATCGGTTTTGCGGCTCGGGAATCACCAGTGTCAGCTTCGCCGCGGCGCAGATCATGTCCGGCATGGAAGATCTGGTCATTGCCGGTGGTACCGAAATGATGAGCTATACGTCGTCCTCCGCCGATCCGAAGGCGCCGCCGATGATGGATAGCGGTAACCTGCGCTTGCGTGCCCGCCACCCGCAATCCCATCAGGGTGTCTGCGCCGATGCAATCGCAACCCTCGAAGGCATCTCGCGCCAGGCCACTGAAGAACTTGCCGTCGTCAGCCAACAACGCGCCGATATGGCGATCAAGAACGGTCACTTCAACAAAAGCCTGATTCCCGTTTACCACGAAGACGGCAGACTGGCGCTTGACCGCGAAGAATTCCCCCGCCCGCAGACAACGCTGGAAGCACTGGCCGCCCTCAAACCGTCCTTCGCAATGATGGCGGATGTGCCGCTTGATGAGCAAGGCACGACCTATGGCGGCCTGATCCGCCAAGTCTATCCCGACCTCAAAATCAATCACATGCATCACGCGGGCAATTCGTCTGGTGTGGTGGATGGCTCGGCCGCCATTCTTTTGGCCTCTCCGGCCTATGCGCAGAAAAATGGCCTGAAGGCGCGTGCGCGCGTGGTTGCCACGGCGAATATGGGGGATAGCCCCACACTGATGCTCAACGCGCCAGTTCCCGCTGCACTCAAGGTGTTGAAAAAAGCTGGCCTCACCATCGACGATATCGACCTGTTCGAAATCAACGAAGCGTTTGCCGTGGTGGCCGAAAAATTCATCCGCGATCTTAAGCTGGATCGTGAAAAGGTGAATGTGAATGGCGGTGCGATGGCGCTGGGCCATCCGATCGGCGCCACCGGTTCCATACTGATCGGCACGTTGCTCGATGAGTTGGAACGCCGTGATCTCAAGCGCGGCCTGGTGACGATGTGTGCAGCAGGCGGCATGGCCCCGGCAATCATCATCGAACGTATTTAATCCCCCGGCCCTGTTGGCCGTACATTGAACAAGGCGGGCAAGCTGAAAAGCGCTATGCCCGCCTTTTCTTTGCCCATGTTGCAGCCGGCAACGCATTTCGGATAGTTTTGCGCTCCATCTCCTGGAACATGCCATGGGTATGGAGAATGGGGGGCAAATGGAAAACCACGATCACGAAATCGTCACCGCACAGATCACGGCCCAGAAAAATCCGGTTTTACCGCCGGAGAGCCTGCCGCGTGACAGATCAAGTGCCTTCAAAGTCTTCGCCGCTCATCCAAGCCCACAATTGATCGCACTGGCGCTTGGCGCCGCTATCATTGTCCGCGCCGTCATCGCGCCGTTCAGCTGGGTTGATGCGGTCGTCGCGTTTGCGGTGTGGGCCTATTTCCCGGTCAACGAATGGGTGATTCATGTCTTCATGCTCCACTACACGCCGCGCACGCTGTTCGGGCACACATTAGATTTTCATCTGCCAAAAACACATCGCTGGCATCATGCAGAGCCGTGGAAGCTGGAATGGGTGTTCATTCCCCGCCATATCCATCTTTTGGTTTTTCCCGCCGTTGCCGCCGTCGTGATGCTGGCAGGTGTCTGGCGCGGGCCGATGTTGAGTGGCGTGACGATCTATCTGCTTCTGGGCCTACACTATGAGTGGGTGCACTATCTCGCCCATATCCACTGGTGCCCTGACAACGCCTATTATCGGCGCCGCGTGCAGGAACATCGCTGGCACCATTTCCGCAACGAAAATTATTGGTGGGGTGTGTCCATGGGCCTGGGCGACCGGTTGTTCAAAACGGCACCCAGCGTAGGCGATGTTGGAAGAACCGGAACCACCGGAACTTTGCGCGGGAACGGCCGCACATTATGAAATTCTGGTGGTTTTAGCCGTCCAGGCAAAGTCTTCAAGCGCGCGCGCCCGGCTTCAGTGATTGTGTAATGCGCGCATTTGCTGCCAGAGGGGAGTTTTTTCAGTAACCCTTGCGTGGCCAAGCGGTCCGCCACATGGCGCAGAATATACGTTTGAATGGCGATGCGCCCAGGTATCGCGTTCTGCGCACTTTGCAAGACGCATTGTTCGCGATAGTCCACTGCTTTAGCCTCCACTGGATAAAGTGCAAACGCCTGAGAGCAATTTTTGCTCCACTTCCGGCAAAGAATCCAGCCCACGTTGCGCGATGTGCGCCCGTTCGGCTTCAAGTTTAATGCGTACCCCTTCCGTTACCACCTTGTGCGCAGGAAGAAGGGCGTTACCGTCAAGGAAAACGATCTGCTCGTATCAGTCGTTGAGCGCTTGATAGGCGAGGGTAATGAAATCGCCGTGGAGTTTGATGACGGTTTCATCAAACAATCTTTGCAAGAGCAGAATAGTTACAAACCCTTCCTGAGGGTCAGATCGCCAAGCAGTGCCAAAGCCTCCATCCCAACCAAATGTTCCGGGCACGGAGGCTGTGGTGGTTCGCTGCGTTGTCACCGAGAGCCCAAAGCCATATCCGCAATTGTCCCAGAACCCCGGGAAGAATTGCGATGCTGCCTTTTGCGCCTCAGTGATATGATCCATAACCATCAACTCCACCGTGGGCCGCGCAAGCAGGCGCGCGCCGCCATACAGGCCGAAGTTCAACATCATTTGCCCAAAGGCGAGATAATCATCCGCGGTCGAATAAAGCCCGGTAGCAGCAGAGGCGAATGAATCCGCATCGGCATCGCCAAATGGAACAAGTCCATCCTTATCCTGCACATAACAGGATGCGAGCCGCGAGCGCTTGGCATCGGGCACCCGATAGGCCGTGTCCCACATACCTAGCGGCTCAAATATGCGCTCAGAAAGAAAATCTTCCAATTTCATGCGGCAAGCGCGGGCAATGAGAACGCTCAGAAGGTCAAATCCGTTGTGATAAAGCCATCTCTCGCCCGGCTGATGTATCAAGGGTAGCGTCGCGTAGCGCCGCATCATCTCGTCAGGCGAGAAGGGCGAAGGATTGGGGCCTGCAGAAACACCGAGTTCCGCAAACGCCTTCTGAATGGGCAAACCGGATTGAGTTGAAACCATACCCAGCCCGCAGCGCATGGTCAGTATATCGCGCAAGGTGATGGGGCGGTTGGCAGGCACGGTATCGTCGAGCGGCCCGTCCATGCGCCTTAACACCCGGCGGTTCGCCAGCTCCGGCAAAAAGCGCTCGACAGGATCGTCCAGCCGCAGCTTTGTTTCTTCCACCAGCATCATTGCCGCCACGGCAGCAACTGGCTTTGTCATCGAAGCGATCCGAAAGATCGTGTCCCGTTCCATTTTACCGGATTGGCCTAGCGCCAGGGATCCTTCGGCGCAAACATACACAGCGTCCTGGCGCGCCAGTAGCGCAACGGCACCCGCGATTTCGCCGCGCTCGACATGGTCTCGCAACAGCGCAGCCAGCCGCTCCAGCCTGTTGGGGCAAATTCCACTCACGACGTCACCGAGGAATGAACTGGAAATAGGGCTCCGCTTCTTCCAGCGTGCGCCGATAGGAGGGCCGTTCCTTTAGCCGCGTCAGATACGCATCGGTATGGGGAAAGGACGTTGCAAGCGGCACAAGACGATTTGCATAGAAAAGGGCAGGGGCCGCTGAACAGTCAGCCATGGTGAACTCGTCACCTGTAGCCCATCGCATCGTCTCCATCCGCCGTTCCACCAACCCTAACGCAACACGAAGCTGCGCAAATGCCTGCTCGACGCCGAACGGGTCCTTTGCCCCTTCAGGCCGCAACACGTCGCCCATCACCTTTTGCATGGGCGTTTGCAAGTAGTGATCGAAGAAGCGATCGTAAAGCCGAACATCGCGCGCTTTATCCGGGGCATCCGGTACGAGGACAGAAGGCCCCGGATAATGCTGCGCAAGATATTCGATGACGATACTGGACTCTGGAACAATCATCCCGCGCGCCACATCCTCGATCACAGGAAATTTCCCGATCGGCCAAACTGCTAGAAAGGCCGC
>DATJDE010000362.1:0-8175 GCA_035497595.1 Rhizomicrobium sp.
GGGAGAGCGTGTGCAGCACATCCTCGCGCCGGGGCACATCGATGCGGCAAGCCTGACACCTGGCGCCATCGTTCAGGGTGACAAAACGCTCCTCTATCCCGCCACGCCCGCCGCCGAATGATGCTCTGCCAGCGTCACGCCCGGTCCGGCAGGCTCCCCAGAAGCTTGTTTTGCTGCATCCAGGTGATGCAGATATCAATCGCCTCGAAAAGCTGTTCGCGCTGGCCGATATAATAATGGTTGGCACCGCGGATCGTGTGCTGCTGCTTGGAGCCGCCCAGCCTTTCGAAAATTGTGTTGGTGTGAGAGGGCGCGCAGGCATCATCCGCACCATTGGCAATGACCAGCGCAGGCACCGTGACCTGTGCGCCCTGGCGCTCGGTGTTCGCGAACGATTCATCGATGCTCCATTGCGAGAGCCAACTGCGCAAGGTGGAGAAGCGGGCAAGGCCAATGGGGCCATTATTGGCAACGGCCGGATCGCCCATATAGCAACGCCCGGCAACGCGGTCATTGGCATCGAGCGCCGGGTCGAGCCAGCGCGGATCGGCCATCGTGCCGTGGGTCACAAAGCAGCGCTCCACATCACGGCTGCCGCGCCGTTGCAGGCTTTCCAGTGTTTCGCGCACCCAGGCCGTGATCTTGCGGTTGCGGGCAATTTGCGCCGCGCGATACAGGGTAACGAAATCCGCATCGTAAGGGGGCGTCGGCGTGCCGCCATAAAGATCGAGCGCCGGATCGCGATCATTGGGATCAAGCTCGTTGCGGATGGAAGCATCCATGGATTCGGTCATGATCCGGGCGCGCGAACTATGGGCGGCAAGCTGCAATATCGCGTCCGCGCGCGGCAGGCCGGAAAGATCGATCGGCTCACCCGCAGGTGTTGCGGTCACGCTCAGCTTTTCCGCCTGCGCCTGATAATAGACGCAAAGCGATGCGCCGCCGCTCCAGCCTGCAAGCACCACATTTTTATAGCCGAGCTGTTCGCGCGCATGGCGGACGCAGGCGCCAAGGTCGAGCAGCACATTTTCCATGATGAGAGCGCTGTCATTGTGCGGATAGCGGCTGGCGCACGCGAGCACAGGCACGCCCCGGCGCGCGAATTCACGCGGCATGGGCAACGTGTCCAGTGTGGCTGTGGGGTGCATGAAAATAAGCACCGTGTCCCTGGCAGCATCGGGCCTGCGCATATGCCTGCCTTCAAGCAGAACCGCGTTTTCGCCGCCGCCATAGGTTTCCTTCAGGCCGCCGGACAAAGGGAGTTTGAGAAGCAGAGGGGTCGTTTCAAATCTCATGTGCTCACGGGTCATCTTCGCGCTTTCATGTTTAGCTGGTGATGTCTTTATCAAAGAAGCAGCGGGCGATCATCGGGTTCTGTATTTTTGTGGTGCCGTGGCAGGTGCGTTCCGCCCGCAATGGCCGCGATATAATCCATTTCAGAGCATCGTTTCGGGCGTCCGTGCGTTCACTCAGCGCCTTTTTGAAAGCTGAGTCATGCCCAAAGCCCCCGTGAAAGCGTCTGCCAAGCCTGTTGCGAAGCCTGAGAAGTCCGGTCCTGCGCCCAAATTTGAGAAAGGGCAGGGGGGTGAAACGCATCAAATCGCCCAGGGTGAACATCGCCTGACGACCAATCAGGGCATCCCGGTCTCCGACAACCAGAACTCCCTGAAAACCGGGCCGCGCGGGCCGGTTCTGCTGGAAGATTTCGTCTTGCGCGAAAAGATCACCCATTTCGATCACGAGCGTATTCCCGAACGGGTGGTGCATGCGCGCGGCTCGGCGGCGCACGGCTATTTCGAACTGTATGACTCGCAGTCGGCCATCACGCGGGCAGATTTCTTGCAGCGCAAAGGTGAGCGGGTTCCGGTGTTCACCCGCTTCTCGACCGTGGCCGGCAATAAAGGCTCACGCGATCTGGCGCGCGATGTGCGCGGCTTTGCGGTGAAATTCTACACCAAAGAAGGCAACTTCGATCTTGTCGGCAACAATATGCCGGTGTTCTTCATTCAGGACGCGATAAAGTTCCCCGACCTGGTCCATGCCGTCAAGCCGGAGCCGGATCGCGAATTTCCGCAAGCCCAAAGCGCACACGATACGTTCTGGGATTTCATTTCGCTGACGCCGGAAAGTTTCCACATGGTGATGTGGATCATGTCGGACCGCGCCATCCCGCGCAGCCTGCGTTTGATGGAAGGCTTTGGGGTCCACACCTTCCGGCTCGTCAACGCCGCGGGCAAAGACACTTTTGTGAAGTTCCATTGGCGGCCCAAGCTGGGCAGTCAATCGCTTGTCTGGGATGAGGCCGTCAAAGTCAGTGGCGCCGATCCCGATTTTCATCGCCGCGATTTGTGGCAGACCATCGATGAGGGTGACACGGTCGAATTCGAACTCGGCGTGCAGCTTTTCAGCCAGGCACAGGCCGATGGCTTTGCCTTCGACGTGCTGGACCCCACCAAACTGATCCCCGAAGAGGTTGTGCCGATCAAAATGATCGGGCGGATGGTGCTGGATCGCAACCCGGATAATTTTTTCGCAGAGACCGAGCAGGTCGCCTTCTGCGTTGCCAACATCGTGCCCGGAATCGATTTCACCAATGATCCATTGATGCAGGGGCGGCTGTTTTCTTATCTGGACACGCAGTTGAAGCGTCTGGGCGGCCCCAATTTTCACCAAATTCCGATCAATCAGCCCAAATGCCCGTTCGCCAACCTTCAACGCGACGGCATGGCCCAGATGCAGGTGCCCAAGGGCCGCATCAATTATGAGCCCAACAGCCTGGATCCGGCTGGTCCGCGCGAAACGCCCAAGGGCTACGTCACCTTCCCGCAACATGATGAAGGTGAAAAGCTGCGCATCCGGCCAGAGTCTTTTGCCGATCACTATTCGCAAGCACGCCTGTTTTTCCGCAGCCAGACAAAGCCGGAGCAGGATCACATTGTCGGCGCCCTGATCTTCGAACTGAGCAAGGTGGAAACCGCGGCCGTGCGCGAACGTGTGGTGTCCCACCTTGTCCATATCGATGAAATGCTGGCAGGCCGCGTCGCAAAAGGTCTGGGGCTGGGAAAAATCGCCGCCATCGCAACGGCCGTTGCGCCGAAGGAGATGAAGCCGTCGCCCGCGCTCAGCCTTCTGGCAAAGGCCAAGCCAACGCTGGAAGGCCGCGTCGTTGGGTTGCTGATCGGTGATGGTGCATCCGCACCCATGGTGCAGGCCCTGCGCACAGCGGTCGAAAAAGCGGGCGCCAAAGCGCGGATCGTCGCCGAAGTTATTGGCGGGGTCACCTTGTCCGACGGCACAGTGCTTGCCGCCGATTTCCGGGTGGAAGGCGGCCCTTCAACCCTGTTCGATGCGGTGGCGATTGTCGCCTCCGACAAAAGCGCCAAAGCTCTCGCCGGCATGGGCGCCGCACAGGATTTCGTGCGCGATGCATTTGGTCATCTGAAATATCTCGGCGTCACCTCCAACCTGTCCGCGCTGTTTGAAAATGCAGGGTTGGGTGAGGACGATATGGATGAAGGCTGTATTCCGCTGGAAAAGGCGGCGGACGCGACCAGCTTTGTCGAGGCCGCTGCCAAAGGGCGGCTCTGGGCACGGGAGCCAAAAATCCGCCCACTCCCCTGACGCAAAGTCTGTTCATCGAAAACGCCAATCGCCCTCCCACGTTGGAGGGCGATTGTTGCGGATCTCAACCGGCCAGTGCCT
Organism: Rhizomicrobium sp.; assembly: GCA_035497595.1. Lineage (GTDB taxonomy): Bacteria > Pseudomonadota > Alphaproteobacteria > Micropepsales > Micropepsaceae > Rhizomicrobium. The sequence goes on from DATJDE010000362.1 coordinate 3,703, forward strand.
TGATCCCATTCCACAGAATGTCGATCCCGATGCACAACAGGATAAAGGCGGACAAGCGGACCAGAACATTGGTGCCGCCCTTGCCCAGCACGCGCACAATCGTATCGGCCGAGCGATAACAAAAATAAATCGTCAGAACGATGGCGATGATCCCGGCAATGGCCCCGCTGGCCAGCAACATCAGATCCGGCACATTGGCGCCATGCGGGCGCTGGGTGCCAAGGGTGATGGCGACGGAGATCGAGCCGGGGCCAACCGTGAGCGGCAGGGTCAGCGGATAAAAGCCGTCAATCGTTGTGGCGTTTTCGGCGCCCTTGCTGTCGGTCTCATCGCCCGAATTGAGCAGCTTCCAGGCGAAGGAGGTCACGACCAGCCCGCCTGCAATGCGCACCACCGGCACCGAAATGCCGAAAAATTCCAGCACATGAGAGCCGACAAACAGTGAGCCCAGCAACAGGCAGAAACTGTTGAACGCCACCCGCCGGGCCAGCACGGCGCGCTGCGCGTCCGAGCAGAACTGTGTCATGCCCAAAAACAGCGGCGCGCTGCCAATCGGGTTCACGATGGGAAAGAGCGCAGCATAGATCAGCAACAGCGTGCTGGAAAAAATGTTTACGTCCGACATCCGGGGCAGATCCTGGCGGCAAGAGGGGGCGGATGATAGCAGAACGCTAACGCGGAACCAGAAACATCCCATTGGGGCTTTGCCGGGCTACGCGATAGTTGCGGGCGAGGGCCGCCTGAATGGCCGGGACATCCGCAAAGCGCGATGTGTGTTCGAGCTGGATGGTTGAAAACACCTTCGCATCTAAAAGGCGGGTCACGTCTGTTGCAGCCCGCGCCCCGGTCAGAATGGCTTGCCCGGTGTTGAAGGCATCGATCTGCGCTTCCTTGCCCGCCCAATAGCAATAGCTGAGAAATTCGCACATCGCCGGGCCGGGCCGGTTGCGCAGAAAATCAATGTCGGCGCGTGTGACTTGCTGTTTCTGTGCAACGTCCCGCAGACTTGCGCGCTCCACCCCCGCAACGGCCAGCGGCAAGAGGCAGGCAACTGCCAAGGCAAAAGCCCCGGCCGGGCGCAGCCGCTGCACCACCAGCCCGGCACACAGCGCACAGCCGATCGCGGCATCGAACAGCGCATTGCGCCCCACACCCGCGCCGCCATCGAAATAAAGTCCGATAGCCAGCCCGAGCACCGCATAGAGCCCGCACAAAAGGGCAAAACCGCGTGCGCGTCCCAGCAAAAAAAGAGCCGCGCCCAGTGGGGCAAAACTGACCAGCAGAAAATCGCGCGCCGACTGGCCTACCCAGTCCAGCCGATAGAGGCGGGCCGAAAACAGCGCCGCCAGCGGATCAAAGCCAAAAGCGAGATAGCTGAACCCAAGCCCGATTGCGCCGAAGCCAAGGCCAAGCCCTGCAAACCACCACGCGCTGCGCCGGTCGGTGCAGGCGAGCCAGATCAGCAGCACCAAAGGCTGCACCACCAGCATCTGCTTCACAAACAGCGCCGCGGTCAGCAACAGCGCCCCCAGCGCCAGCCACCGCACGTTGCCTTTCGCAGTGATCACGGCAAGAAAGCCGAGACAGCCAAACGCATGGCCCAACATCTGCGGATCGTTGATCCCGATATAAGAACTGGCGGCCAGAAGTTTGCCGAGAAACAAAACGCAGACGAACAGCGCAATGGTGCCCGCCATCTCCATCCGCCGCGCGATGGCAAAAACCGCAGCCCCCGCCACCAGCGTCGCCACCAGCGAAACAAGGCGCCCCGCGACGATGAGATCGCCGGTCAGCCAGCCCACCCCGCCGACCACGAAAAAAGACAGCGGCGGATAGTTATTGGTCATCAGGCTGGGCGGCTGGGGATAGAGCGTGCCCCCCGTCATCGCCGCCAGCGCATGAAAGGCATTCCAGCCTTCATTATAGTTGCGGGCGATCTCCACCCCGGCAAGGCTGGCCGCCTGGCCAAGCGCCAGCGCCACGGCAAGCGCCGCAAACCAGATCGTTACGGAAAACCAGCGGTCAGAGGACCAGACCAAAGCAAATGCCCGGAGAATGAAAATCTATGGGATATATTGCAGCCCCAACGCCCAAACGAAACCCGCCCCTTCGGATAGCCCTCTTGTCCCTGACCATCCTCACCGCCGCGAATGAGCCTTATTGGCGCACGCTCTGGCAGTTCTTGCGCAGCGCCGAGCGGATGGAAATTCCGCAACAGGCAAAGCTCGTGGTCTACGATCTGGGGCTTGAGGCGGCCACGCGGCAGAGGCTTCAGCGCCGCTTCGGCTGGGCCGAATTTCGCGCCTTCGATTTTGCGGCCTATCCCCCCCATGTTGCGCTTCACACCCGCACCTATGCCTTCAAGCCCCTGCTGATTGCCGAAGCCGCCGCCGACTATGGCGGCCAGCTTCTGTGGCTGGATAGCGCCGCCCTCTTCAAAACCCGCGATCTCTCCGCCATGCGCGAAACGCTGAGCCGGGATGGGACCTATGTGCTGAAAGGCGCCTCCGCCCTCGCGCTTCGCTGCAACGCCTTCACACTCGATGCGCTGGCCGTGCCGGAGGACGACCGCCAGCGCCCCGAACGCCCCGCCACCATCATCGGGCTGGATACCGCCCATCCCGGCGCCGCCGCCCTGATCGCCGAATGGAAGGCCCACGCCCTGATCCCCGAACGGATCGCCCCGCGCACCAAGGCCCACAATCCCGAACAGGCCCTGCTCTCTATCCTGCTGTTCCGCTACCAGCGGGAGGGCCGCATCGGGCTGGGGGAGGAGGAGATCGACATTTCCTCCCCGAGCCCCGTCCGCTGGATTTCCACCCGCAATAAAGTCCCCCTCTGGGTCCCGGTCTGGGCCGATCCGCTGCCCCGCCTCCATTATTTTTTCTACAAGACGGCCGATCAGGCCTGGCTCCGCTTCCAGCAGCGCCGCCGGATGGGGCATAAGGCCAAGTGATGGCCCGGAAAGGTTCCATGAAACGGACAATCGCTTCTCTCTTCGCAGTGCCCCTGTGTCTGGCCTTGGCGGTCGGCCTTGGTGGCCAGGCCAAACAGGCCCAGTCGGCCAAAACCGGCGCTGTCGGGCAGATCGCGCCTGCGGGCGGCATTGTCGATCTGTCGGCCTCCGCTGCGGCCATCATCACCTCCGTCCGGGTCGAGGTGGGCGATTCTGTCAAGGCGGGCCAGCTTCTGGCCACCGTGCGCGATGACGGCGCCAACGCCGCTGAAGCGACCCGCCAGTTGGAGCGGGCCAAAAAATCCTCCACCGAACAGGTGGCGGGCCAACAGGCAGCGGTGGCGCAGGCCGAGCAGCAACTGGCGCAGGCCACGCGCGAATATAAAAGCTATGCCGCGCTCGGCCCCAATGCGACCTCGGCCAAAGATCTGGGGCGCGCGCGTGATGCGGTGCGCCAGGCCGAGCTTTCGCTGAAGATCGAAAAATCGAAACTGGTGGTGACGCGCGCCACCGCCGCCAACAGCCTGGCCGATGCCAATCGTCAGGCAAAACTCGCCAGCGCCGCCGAAGACTTGCGCGCGCCGATAGACGGCACGGTGCTGTTTGTAGATCGCCGTCTGGGCGCCCATCCAAACGGGCCGGTGGTGCGTATGGGCAATCTCTCCACCATGTTCGTCGTCTGCCAGGTCTATGAAGGCGATCTGCTGAAACTGAAGCGCGGCATGCGCGCGACAATCAAAAGCGCAACGCTCGGCAATCCGCTGAGCGGCACAGTGGTGAGTGTGGGGCGCCTCATCGACACCCGCGCCAAGCTGGGCGAGGTGCGCATCCGGCTCGACACATCCGATCCCGCCAGCCGTCTGGTCGGGATGGAGGTTGAGGTTGTGATCGCGCATTAGCCGTCCACCGAAAAACAAGGCTCATTCTTTGCGTTACTTCGGCCAAGCGATACGGCAATGGTGGGAGCAGCCTGCCCGGCGTGAAGGCGCTGCGCTGGCACGCCACTGTATCGGGCTGGCTGCCGCCAATCTCACCCAGCATCGCACCCGGCTCTATGTGGCGCTGTCGGGCATCGCTGTCGCCATCATTCTGCTGCTACTGCAGATCGCATTTCTGAACGCCGTGCGGGTGGAAGCGACGCGGCTCTACGATGCGTTTCAGTTCGATCTGGCAGTGGTGCCGGTCACCTACCAGTTTCTCTATTCCGGCGGTGCGTTTGATCGCGTGCGCCTGACACAGGCACAAGTCGACCCTAACGTGACCGATTCCTTCGGCCTCAATATCGGCGTCAGCCGCTGGACCGATGAAGGCACGCGGGCGCGCTCCTCCGTTCTGTTGATCGGGCTGGATGCACCGGGCCCTTTCATCACCGATCCCGATATCGCCAAGGGTTACGCCGCGCTCGGCGGCAGCCGCGCCGTGCTGGTCGATGCCTGGTCGGGGTCTGCCTATGGCCCCTTGCGCTTGGGGCGGCAGGCGCGCATCGCCGAACAGCCGGTGGAAATCGCAGGCTTCTT
>DATJDE010000363.1:0-6086 GCA_035497595.1 Rhizomicrobium sp.
GCGGAAATTAACGCAAAGCCCCTTAAAATTCTCTGAGACTTGCTCCTTATGCCTGGCGCCGCGTCTCATTGGTAAGCGTATTGGATAACGGAAGGTAAACAGATACCCGCGTACCGACGCCTTCTGTGCTTTCAATCGCCACCCGCCCGCCATGCAGTTCGGCAAGCCCCCGCACAAGCGACAGGCCAAGCCCGGTGCCGCCCGCTGCCCGGTCATAGCGGTTATCGGCCTGGGCGAAGGGGCGGAAAATCAGCTCCAGCTTGGCAGCGGTGATGCCGATGCCATTATCTTCCACGACAATCACCACCCCGCCTTCAGGCGCGCGATGGCAGGAGAGCGTGATAACCCCGTCTTCGCCGGTAAACTTGTGGGCATTGGACAGAAGGTTCAGCACGATCTGTTTGAACGCCCGCTCATCGGCATAAACGGCTGGCAGATCCGGCTCCAGATCGGTGATCAACCGCTGGTGTTTCATAGCCAGCCGAGAGGCCAGCAGCCGTTTGGAGGTCTCGATCGCATCTGCCACATCAAGGAGGCGTGGATCGATTTCCATATGGCCGGCTTCGATCTTGGCGACATCCAGCAGATCGTTGATCAGCGTCAGAAGATGCGCGCCCGAATGATTGATGTCTTGCGCATATTCGCGATAACGCGGCGGCACCTCCTGCCCCAGCGTCTCACTTGCGATCATGTCCGAAAAGCCAAGAATGGCGTTGAGCGGCGTGCGCAGTTCATGGCTCATATTGGCGAGAAACGAGGTTTTGGAGCGGTTCGCCTCCTCCGCCTCGCGGCGCTTGAACTGGGCATCATCACGGGCCGCTTTCAACGCGTCGGTCATATCCTCATTGGCGAAGCGCGTGCGCATCAATTCGGTAATCGTGTGCCGTATCGATGACCCCATGAAAATGACATAGAGAATCCAGACAACGAAAAAGGCCGACAGCAGTTGGGCCGCCGGCGTATCGCCTGTTAGCAGCCGCAACCAGAACATCAGCCCCATCGACACAAAGCCGCAGAGATAGACCCGCATATGCGCCGCGCGCGTGACCGTTACCGCCCACAGCATCGAAATCATCACCAGCGAAACGAAGACGTGGTTGATGGGATTGCCCGGCACCCAGAGAAGCCAGACCGTCGCACCCCAGGTCAGCCCCAGATGAATCTGAAGCAGGCACAGGCGCCGCTCCATGACATAAGTGTCGAAAGCTTTGAGCCGGCTGACATAAACGCGCCAGGCATAGAAGCTGGAGGCCGCATGCAGGCCCATGGCAATTGCAAAGCGTTGCCAGCCGAGATGGCCGAATGTTTCTGGCTGGATCATCGACGGCCCGAACGCCGCCAGCACACCCAGCGGGTTCACAAGGGCTGAATAGAAGGCAAGGCTGAGAATCATGTTCAGCTTGGCCCGCAACATACGGGCATCCGCCGACGGATTCAGAAAGCCTGTCAGGGCCGAAAAGGCGCGCATTTTGCTCTTTCAGGGGCCGCGAAACGATAAAATTAGCCCGGCCCCGTTAAGAAAATGTCACAGTGAGGCAGTAGCTGGCGCGCGCGGCGGTGTGTGCTAAGGCTGATGGCCCCGCCCACACTGATTCAACTGCTGAAACCATGGCCAAATCGCTCGATCTGTTCGACACCGCTGCCCCGGCGCCGGGAAAATCCTATACCGCCAAGGACATTGAGGTTCTGGAGGGGCTGGAGCCGGTCCGCCGCCGTCCGGGCATGTATATCGGGGGAACCGATGAGCGGGCGCTGCACCATCTGGCCGCCGAAATCATCGACAATGCGATGGACGAGGCGGTGGCCGGCCATGCCTCCCGTATCGAGATCGAGCTTGCCGCCGACAATGTTCTGACCGTGCGGGATAATGGGCGCGGCATTCCCATCGATCCTCATCCCAAGTTCAAGAACAAATCCGCCCTCGAAGTGATCATGACCACGCTGCATGCTGGCGGCAAATTCGGCGGCAAGGTTTATGATACCTCGGGCGGCCTGCATGGTGTCGGCTCATCAGTCGTTAACGCGCTGTCGGAATGGATGGAAATCGAGGTCGCGCGCGACAAGCAAGCTCACAAAATGCGCTTCGAGCGCGGCCATGCCATCGGCAAGCTGAAAAGCCTGGGGCCGATCGCGTGGCGCGGCACGATTGTCTCGTTCAAGCCAGATCACCAGATTTTTGGCACAGAGCTGCATTTTTCCCCAGCCCAGCTTTACCGGATGGCGCGGGCCAAGGCCTATCTCTATCGCGGTGTCGAAATCCGCTGGGCCTGCGATCCATCGCTGATCCGCAGCGGCAGTACCACGCCTGCTGAGGACACGCTGAAATTCCCCGGCGGGCTGCTGGATTTTCTACGCGGCGAGATTGAAGGCAAAACCACCGTCACCCCACGCGAATTTTATGGCCGCACCGAAAATAAGGATGGCAAGGGCTCGGTGGAATGGGCGGTTGCCTGGGTGCCCGATATTGATCCGTTCATCAGCTCCTATTGCAACACCATTCCGACAACGCAGGGTGGCACGCATGAACAGGGGCTGCGCAATGCGCTGTTGAAGGCGCTGCGTACCCATGGTGATCGGGTGAACAACCGCAAGACGGCGCTAATCACGGCTGATGATTTGATGGCGTCGGTCTGCGCAGTGCTTTCGGTCTTCATCCGCGATCCGGAATTTCAGGGCCAGACCAAAGAAAAGCTTTCGACCCAGGATGCGATGCGTCTGGTTGAAAACGTGGTGCGGGATCATTTTGACCACTGGCTGGCCGAAAACCCACAAGAAGCAGACAAGCTGCTCGATTTCGTGATCGATCAGGCCGAAGACCGGTTAAAGCGCAAACAGGAAAAAGAGGTCAGCCGCAAATCGGCCACGCGCAAATTGCGCCTGCCCGGCAAGCTGGCGGACTGTACGCGCGATGCGCCAGGCGGCACCGAAATCTTTCTGGTGGAAGGCGATTCCGCGGGCGGTTCGGCCAAACAGGCGCGGGAGCGGGCGACACAGGCGATCCTGCCTTTGCGCGGCAAAATCCTCAACGTGGCGAGCGCGGGCGCGGGCAAGCTGGCCCAGAACCAGGAGCTTTCCGATCTGGTGCTGGCGCTGGGCTGCGGCGCGGGCGCGAAATATCGCGAAGAAAGCTTGCGTTATGAGCGCGTCATCATCATGACCGACGCCGATGTCGACGGCGCGCATATCGCGTCGCTCCTGCTCACCTTCTTCTATCGCGAAATGCCCAAGCTGATTACCGAAGGACATCTGTTTCTGGCCATGCCGCCGCTCTATCGCCTCGCCCAAGGGGGCAAGACCGTCTATGCGCGCGATGATGCCCATCGCGAAGAGCTGTTTAAAACCGTTTTCAAATCCAGTTCCAAGGTCGAAGTTTCGCGCTTCAAAGGCTTGGGCGAAATGTTGCCCGCGCAGTTGAAGGAAACCACCATGAAGCCGGGCGCGCGCACGCTGATCAAGGTGGAAGTGGCCGAAGATACGCGCGAAGAGACCAATAATCTGGTCGAACGGCTGATGGGCAAGAAGCCGGAGTTGCGCTTCCAGTTCATTCAGGAGAATGCGCAATTCGCAGCAGCGGACGTGGACGTTTAACCCGGCACGCGCACCCGCGACAGCACCACCGTTCCATCCCCCATTTGCGATTGCACAGCCTCTTTAGGGCGTGCGTCGCGCAGCTTTTGCCCCTCGGGCGGCAGGCCGATGCGCCGCTCACCGAACAGAATGTCGAACGGTTTGGCCGCCGCGGTCAGCAGCGTCAAAGACAGGTCGCGGCAATCCGGTGTCAGGCAGACGATGATGGTGTTTTCGCGGGCATTGGATGTGAGCGGGATGTTCCAGCTACCGATTTTGACAGCCTTCAACTTCGCCGCCTTGGGGATGATCACGAACATTTGATCGGCAGCATTCGACCCCGCCAATGTCAGGGCATAGCCGCCTGTAATGGGCGCAAGCTTCACGCCCGGCGCAGCAAAGCGCGGCGTGCCCGCGGGAGCGATATAGGCAGGAAAGAAATTGATCGGCGTGGCCTGTTCCGGCTTTGCGGAAAAAGCTGCGGCGGCGCGCAAAGCCGCTGGCAGGGGTGCGTTCGCATCTGCCGCCCACAGCGCGCGATTGCGCGTATGGTCATCGACATAGGTCAGGTTCAAACGCTGCGGTGTCTGCGCGGTGAAAGCCGGCATCAAACCGGATGCGGCGGCAGCCGCCACCGCGCAAAGAAAACACAGTGCAACAGCAACCCGACGCAGGCCGGATTCCAAAGGCGCGATCGCCAGCAACGGCACCAGCGTGACAAGGCCGAGCGCGGCGGGAATTGTGAACAGCGGATGGAGCTTCAACCCCATCAATGTTTCACCCGCCCCGGCCAGTGAAAACCAGATGACGAGATTGAGCGTGGCCGCCAGCAGAAGGCAGATCTGCCCGAACCGGCCAAGCCAGCGTGTGCGCGTGCGGGCGGCAAGCACCAGAACAATGGCTGCAATCAGGCAGGGAAAGATGAAATAGGGGCTGGCACCCGGCGCAAAGATTGCAGCGGCAATGCCAAGCACAGCTAACCAGAGCCAGGCGCCCCGCGCCAAGCCATGCGGCGGCGCCATGGTGGAAACCGCGAGTGTGAGCCCGCCAAGCGCGAAGAACAATGCGGTTCGCAAAAGCGCTGGATGCGCGAAACTCGGATCAGGTGCGCCCGAAACAAGCGCGGCAACCGCATGAAGCCCCCAGCCCGCCAGACCGCAGCCGACCAGAAGCACTGGTGGCATGGCCATGCTGAGAAAATTCTGGTCCCAGCGCATCCGCCGTTCGCGCGCCAGAAGGGAGGCAAAAATCAGCGTGATGAAAACCGTCAGCGCAAGCGGTAGCGCGGTCCATTGTGGCAGGCGTGGCAACGCAATGCCCAGCAGCGAAAGATACATTTCATCGCTGCCTTTGAGCGATTGCAGCGACTTTTCGCCCAGTGCCACAACGCTGCCGAGCATATTGTCGCCCTGCTGTTGCAACGTGGCGCGCGAAAGGTTGGCGCGTACGTCCAGCGGGGTGTGATAGTGCGCGACATTGCCAGAAAAGGCGAAATTCAAAGACGGAAAGCCATTGCGGATGAACACCGTCAGATCGGTGTCGTTGGGCATCCGTTTATAGATTTCCGCAAACAGCGAGCTGGCATTGTAACGCTCAACGCCTTTTGCATAGGCATCGATCAGCGGCGCATTGCCCGGGCTTGTCTGGAACAACAGGCTTGGCCCACGATTGCCGCGCGCTTCCACATTCACCACCGCGCCGACACGCGCTTTTAAAGCGGGATCGTGAACAAAGGCGGCTGCGCCCAGAAGACCGTATTCTTCCCCATCGGTCAGCACCGCAAGGATGGGGTGTTTGCCCGGAAGGCCGCGGGCCTTTAGCGCGCGCGCTGTTTCCAGCACCGTCGCCACGCCCGATCCGTCATCCGCCGCACCCGGCCCTGCGGGCACGGAATCATAATGCGCCAGAAGCACGATGGCTTTGCCTTCGCCCGGCTTCACCTCGGCCACGATGTTGGTGACAGTGCCGCAGCCGATGAACCCACGACGTTCGGCATAGTTGCAGCCCAAGGCGCGGTGCGTTGTGGCGTTGATCCCCAACCGTTCAAATTCACTGAGAATACGGGCGCGCACAGCGGTATTTTCTGCGCTGCCTGCAGGATGAGGGCGTTCGGGGCCGAGGATACGGGCGAGCACCGCGTCAGCGCGCGCGGCGGAAAATACCGTTGGCGCGGCATCGGGCCCGCGCACGAGATGCGGTTCGTTGGTGGTGTAACAGAGTACCCAGACGGCGGCGGCCAACAGCGCCAGCCCACCTGCACGAAGTGTTGCGTTCATGCCGCCCTCCCCCGCTTTGATTCGAATAGCATAGCGCGCTTCTTGACTTTTTGGACTTCCTTCCTATGTTGCAGTGCATATGGAGCCGCAGACCAATTCGGGCGCGCGGCATGGGCGCCTCACAGTGCGCCCGATTAGGAGCGCATGACGAGTGAAACGATAGCTGGCGCGGAAGCCAGCCTGGAAGCCATTTCCCAAGAAATCCCTTCCCACCCAAGCACTTCCGACACCCCCCCGCCCCCC
>DATJDE010000364.1:0-7836 GCA_035497595.1 Rhizomicrobium sp.
AAGGTAAGATCGTTACTCACCTTGTAGTTGGCTTCACCAAACAGGGCATAAGAGTTCAAGCCATAAGGATTCTGACTGAGGAAATAGTTGTGCCCGTCATTGTTGAGGCTCGTCAGCGGATTGACGTCGAGATAGACGCAAGAGTTCAGGCCCGGCGGTGCGGTGGGCAGACCGGGAATCGAATATTGCAACCCACCGCGGCCATTGCCGGGACCTTTGCGCAGACATTGATGCCCGTCCGTCACGCCAGGAATCCAGGGACCAACTTTCTCATTGCCGCTCACGGTTGCCTGATCGCCATAGTAATAAGCAAATGCCGTCATCATGTTGATGAAGACGTAGTAATTCTCCGCCGTTTCGTAATGCATGTAATTGCCGCCCGCGCTGAAATTGAACGGCCCGTCGAAATGCGACGTAACGCGAAATTCCTGCGACAATTGCCAGGCATGTTCTGTGTCGAGATCCTGCGCGACCAGACGATCGGAACAGCCAAGCTGATGATCGCAAAAGACACCGTCGGGAGAGATCAGACCAAACGTGATCGGGTTCTTCCCGGCGGCAGGAAAGTTTGTATTGAAAATTCCCGGCTGAGTGTTGAAGCGATTATAATCTTCGGTCGACCACATGAAGTCCTGATTGTAGCCGGTTTGGGAAGTGATGGTGAGTTGTGGCGTAATCTGATAGTCAGCATTGACCTCCACAAGATCATTCTTCACCTTGTAGATGGGATCGAGCGCAGTCTCGATAATGCGCAGGTTGCGCGATTGCATGGCGCTGGCATAAGGGTTGGTTTTTTCGGTCAATATGTGGCCATACAATCCCGCCGACACATAAGGCAGAGAATAGCCTTCCGGCACCTGAAACGATTCATCCGCATAGAGCGAGGCCGGCAGGCAGCCCTGGCTGAAATAGCCACCCATATTACTGGTCTGGTTTGCAGAAAGGCCGGGCGGCGGCGTGGGAACGCCATCGATCTCCGTTTTCAACGGGTCTGTTTTGCACAATTGTTTGGCAGTGCGCATGCGATCATCGTCTTCGGAGAAATGCTCCCAGACCAGCGTGGCTTGCAGATTTTGCAGCGGCTTCCAGCCGATGCTGAGACGGCCCGACCAGAGATTGCGCCCGTCCACACGGCTATCGGTCAATGCGTTGAAGGAATAACCTTGGCGCTTGGTCCATTCGCCCGCCAGGCGGATATTCAACCAGTCATCGACGATGGGGACGTTGATCATCCCTTCAAATCGTTTCTGGTGATAATTACCCAGTTCGGCGGATGCCATCGCTTCAAATTGATCGGACGGCTTGGCACTTGTGAGATTCACCACCCCTGCTGTGGCGTTGCGGCCATAGAGCGTGCCTTGCGGGCCGCGCAGAACCTGTACCTGCGCGACGTCGTAGAATTCCTGTTCGAAGAAATGGTTGCGGATAAACGGCATATCATTAAACGCGACGGCAACCGCCGGATCGGTGGTCACCGAAATCGCCTGGGTGCCGATACCGCGCAACTGAATGGAGTAGCCGCTGAAATTTGTTTTAGTGAAGGTCATGTTGGGGACCTGTTTGATCAGGTCCGGGCCACCATTGGTTTGGGTGGCGGTGAGTTGCTCCTGGCTGAGCGCCGTAATCGAAATGGGGATGGATTGCACATCTCCCCCGCCCAGTTTTGACGACGTCACTGTCACCGTCTCCATAACCGACGGTGCTGGCGATGCCCTCTGCGCCAACTGCAAGGGCGTGACTTGTGCAGAAGAGGATGACGACGTGCCGCCCCGCACAATGGCAATGGCCCCCGAAGCATCGCGGCGCATGCTGAAACCGGTGCCCTTTAAAAGGCGGCCCAGCGCATCTTCCGCCGACAAGGCGCCTTTAACGCCGCCACTCTGCACGCCTGAAACCTGCCGGTCGCCATACATCAGCTGCACACCGGACTGCACGGCATAGACATCCAGTGCCGATTTCAGATCGCCGCCCGGCACATTAAAATCCTGCGCAAAGGCAGCGCCGGATATAAAAGCTAGAGCCGCCGAAGACAGCAGCGCGGAATAAAATAATTTGAGCATTGGCCCCCCGTTCAAAGGGGCACGTAACAGCCCCTACTTACTGAGACGAAGCGAAGCCACGCTTCCCCCAATCTTATTGCGAGATAATCGTCTCCCCCGGCCTGATCTGCACATGCAGCCCCAACACCGAATGGGCCACGCGCGCAAATCCGGCAATATTGTCCGTCTGGAATGTGCCGCCGATGGTGATTTTTCCGGTCTGCTCATCGGCAATGATGATTTTTTCGCTGTTGTAGCGATTGAATTGACGTGCCGCGTCTGCGAGCGGCGTGCGATCAAACACCACCACACCGCGTTGCCAGGCCACACTGTCCGACATCGCCTTTTGTGATCTGCGCGCAAGTGTCAATGTTTGCGATGTGGCGCGCACCGTATCACCAGGCACAAGCTCCACGGGCGCGCGCGCGCCCTCTCCCTTCGGGTCGAACCGCACGCGGCCCTCAAACAGCGCCACATCGGTCACATCACCGTCACGCCGCATGGAGAATTTTGTGCCCAGCACCGTCACCCGGCGCTGATTGGCCTCCACCACAAAAGGATGCGCCGGATCATGCGCAACGCGGAAAAAAGCCTCGCCTCTATCGAGCCACACCTTGCGCTGTTCGCGATTCACCAAAACTCTGATTGCCGTATCGGTGTTCAGCTCAATCTGGGTGCCATCCCCCAGTTTCACAATCTTGTGCCCGCCGATGGCGGTGGCATAGCGCGCCACCGGCGCTTGCGGAATGGCCAGATAGATCGCAACAGAAATCCCCGTCACAATCGCCGCGCCAGCGACCAGTCGCCGGAAGAGGCCCGCATGCCCGCGCACATCTCCCACCGGCCGCGCCTGCCGCAATGCGCGCACCCGATCCGCCCTCGCCCAGGCAGCTTCCAGGCGCAAATAAGCCACCCGATGCAACATGGATTGCGCAACCCACGCATCCAGCGCTGCCTGATCGCTTTCGCTCCAATCGTCACGATCGCGCCGTGCAACCACATAGGCCGCGGCCCGCTCCTCCACCTCGCCGGAAAGGCGAATGGCGGGCGCGGATTGTTCGCTGCCGCCGCTCATCGTTTCATGCCCTTGCGAGATTCGCCGTAAAGAACATCGGCCAGAACCCGCAATCCTTCGGTCAAATGCCGTTCCACCGTCTTTTCGCTGATGTTCATGCGCACACCGATTTCGCGCAAAGTGAGCCCCTCTACTTTGCGCAACACCACAGTCTGCTGGCAGCGCGGTGGCAGGCGGCGAATGGCAGCGTGCACGGCGCGCAAATCTTCCCGCGCGGCAACCTCGCGTTCCGGGCCTGGCTGTTCGCTGGCGATATCCAGTGTTTCCAGATCGGCCATCGCCTCAATCTGTACTACCCGCTTGTGGCGCACCAAATCGATCAAAAGATTACGCGCCGTCGCAAAAAGAAACGATTTGGCAGACAGCGGCAATTGCTGCTGCGCCGCCTCACACACACGGGCATAAACCTCCTGCCGCAGATCGGGCAGATCGCTTTTGTTATCCCAATTGTGGCTGAGATAGAGCATCAGCGAAGCTTCCAGCGGCAGAACCTCGCGCAAGAACCATCTGTCGGCTTCCGGCCAGCCTTCCGCATCGGGCATGGCCTGCACCATTCCCCCCTGTTCCTGCCCCGCCTGCGGCTTGTCGGCCATCTCCCGCCCATTTTGGCGCATCGAGGGTTTGAAGTGTCCCTATAGAGTCAGACGAACATCCCCCGCCGGCCCCCAAATCGCCTGACGAAAATATCTGCGAAAAAGACCTGTGCCCAAACAAAAGGGCCGGGGAAATGCTTCCCCGGCCCTTTCAATTCGATTTTTCGCCCAGCGTGGTGGGAAAACGCCTCAGCGCATCTTGAACGCGCCGGTGCTGGCCGCCGCCATCAGGCCCTGCAGATTGTCCTGATAGCCTGGCTCGGCAGTGTCGCCAAAGCCGTCCAGCAACTCTTGCGCGCGTGCCGCAACCAGCGGCTTCCATTCAGGATGGGTGAAAATATAGAACCTGTCCGCCAAAATGGCCTCCAGAACCGCGCGCCCCACACTGTCGGGCTGCATGCCGGTGGAAAGGATCGCGTTCATCGCCGCCGCCGTTGCCCCGCCAGTGCCCTGTTCGGCGTGGCCGGGGCGAGACGCCTGCGTCGTTTCCACAATGCGCGTCGCCGTCATGCCGGGGCACAACACCGAAATGCCGATATTGGTGCCGCCCAGCTCATTGCGCAGGGCCAGCGTAAAACCCATGGCTGCGTATTTCGTGGAGACATAGGCAATCGAATTTGGCGTCGGCACCACAGCCGACATCGAGGCCGTGTTCACAATATGGCACGGCCGCCCACCCGCCTTCATGCCCGGCAGAAAGGTGCGCACCGAATAAAGCAGACTGTCGACATTGACCGCATACACCCAACGCCAGACCTCGGGATCATAAGCTTCGGCGAGCCCGCTGCCGCCGCCCACACCCGCATTGTTACAAAGAATGGTCACCTCGCCCAACTGCGTCCGCACCGCAGAGGCCGCGGCCTCCCACGCCGCAGGATCGGTAACATCCAGCGCCACCGCCATTGCCTGCGCCCCTTGTGCCACCAGGTCGGCGGCCACGCTTTGCGCCCGCGCGATATCCACATCGCAAATCGCAACTTTTGCGCCCGCAGCGCCAAGCGCCCGCACCATGCCAAGCCCAATACCGCTTGCCCCGCCAGTGACAAAAGCCGTTTCGCCGCGCACCTGTTTCATACCGCACTCCAACTCTCAAAAAATAACGAAGGGCAACGCCCCATATTATGCCGTAGGCCCAACCTCGGCACGGAAAAGCGCGACATGGGCGGAATCGAAAAATTCATCCAGCCGCGTGATCACGCCATCCTTCACCTGGCACACCACGCAAGCGGGCAATGTCAGGTTCACGCCATCGGCACGGGTGCCTTTGAGGTCATGCATCTGCACAAAGCCTCCGGCGAAAACATGCAAGCGGCGATTGCCATAATCCCGGTTCTGGATCCGGCGCACAAATCCGCGCAATGTCTGCGCATTGTCTTCGCGCGTCTGCTCAATGCCATCGGTGTTGTGCCAAATCACGGCATCGGGCGCATAACAGCTCTGCAACGTATCAATATCACCGGCCTCACCGGCACCGAAGAATCTTTCTGCCAATGCGCGCATTTCAGCTTCGTTGGACATGAGGCATCCTCTTGTTGTGATGGTTGATCTATTCCAGCGGTGCAAAATTGGTGCGCGCCACGCCATAGGGCGCGGGCCGCATTAAATGCACATTGCAACGGTCAAACAGCGGTGCACCAAATTCGGTCCGCTCGGCACGGCGTGCATCGGCAATGCTGCCATCTCTGTCATGCTCATTATAAGCACGCGCCCGGGTGTCAAAATCCGGCCAGCCGAGAATAGAAACCATTTGCGGCATATCGGCGCCAAACCAGCACATGAACACGCCCAAGACGGTGGCACCGCGGGCCCGCAAAAACGGCAGATCCACCTTGCCCCAGGCCTGATGAGCCGCTTCCGCATTGCGCGTGCTCACCGTCTGCATGCGCAATTCGTGCAAACCCGGCACTGGGCGGGGCTCCCCATCCGTCCGGTTCAACGCCCAGGCCGAAGACGGGCGCAGGATCATCAACTCAATCTGATCCACCATCGTCGCGCCCGCATTACTGGCATCGCGCTGCGCCCGCCACTGCGGATCGGAATAGAAAGCGGTGAACGCTGTCATGCGCTGATCAAGATCGGGCCACTGCAACAGATAGGCGTAAAGCGGAGCTTCGGAACTGGCAAAACTGTCCCAATAGCCGAGCGGGCGCGGGATGCCGTGGCGCTCAAACAGCGGCGTGATTTCACAGCCCATGCGGTGATGCAGATCGTCAAGCCGCCCAGGCGCGCAGCGATAAAGCCGCAATTCGTAATAATCGTTGAACCCGCTCATGCGCTCATCCCGAAATTTGCGGCGGGCACGCCATAGTCCACCGGCTGCAACAAAGTGTGCTCAACCGACAGCACAATCGGCCCACCGGCATCGGCCTCGTCATCGGCCATGCGTTGCAACAGCCGTGGCTCCACATCCAGCCGCGCCCGTGCACGTTGCTGCGTTTCATAATCGGGCCAGGCGATAAAGCTGATGATCGCAGGCATTTTTGGCCCGATCACCACATCGAACACACCCAGCACCACCGCCCCAAAGGCCTGGCATTGCGGAAGTTCAATCTCAGCCAGCGCCGCGCTCAAGTAATGCGCATAACCCGCCCGCGTATGGTGGATGCGCATTTCATGCACCCCACCCACCGGCGTATCCGGCCCGTCTTTGCGCACCGCCGCCCATACGGGAGACGGATTCATCAGCCAAGTGTCGATCCTGTCGACCAACGGAGAGCCCGCATCTGTACGGCTGCGCACAGCATGCCACAACGGATCGGCCCAAAACGGCGGGAAGGCGGCATCGCGCTCGGCAAGGCTGTTCCAGCGCACGATATATCCAAACAAGGGCTGGCGCGGTCCGCTGATCGCGGTCCAGGCGCCGAGCGGGCGCGGAATGCCATAGCGATCGAACAGGCTTTCCTTGAACACGGGCGGCCCGTTCGGCACGTCCGGTGCGCCAAGGATCGCTACTTCGCGCATCCGTTCTACTTCTTCGTCAAGGCGCCCGGCGCTTGCTTGATAGAATCGATATTCAAAGATCACGGTAGCTATCGCCCCTTTCGGCATCACAGCACACGGTAGATGTCATAAAGCGAACCCTTCTTGCCCGATGCAAAGCTCACCGAGCCGTAAGTGCCGATTCCAATGAAGGTGTTGAGCCAGGCATACTTCGGATCGCCACATTCAAACTGCACACTGGTGCGCAAATAGAATTCATCGGCATTGATGTCCTCACGGCGGCGCAGCCGGGCCAGCACGTCGGGGCGGCAATGAATGATCCCGGTATAGTGCATATAGATTTTGGTGCCGTCATGGGTTTCCAGCAGAAGCCGGACATCAGGGCGAATGATGTCATTGCCGACATCCAGCAGCGCATCCATGCCGCTAATGACACGCCCCTTCAGGTTTGGCCCTTCAAAGCGTCCGTCATCAATCAGATCGCAGCGCCGAGTACCCGCAGGCACCGCGCCGACCGGGTTCATGCTTGCCGCTTCAATTTCGAACCGCGCAAGAAATTCAAGGGATACAGGCAGGCGCGGAACCTGATCGGGAGACGGCGCAGACTTTGATGCCTCGGCCATAGTCACCTGCTTTACGAAAAACAACCGGCGCGGGCGAAATCACCCGCGCCGGTTTTGGATCAGAACGTCTTTGCGATCTTCACATACAACATGCGGCCACGCGGATCGTGCATCTGCCGGTCGTAGCCCGACAGCTCCACATTGATAAGACCAACGGCTGGCGGTTTCGCATCCAGCACATTGAGCATACCAACCGAAAGGTTCGCGCCCCAGCGTTCAAAGTCTATCGCATATTGCAGGTCATAGGTGGTGAACGCATTCACCTTGAAGCCGTTGATCGGGCTCGCCAGGTTGCTGAGGTTCTCGGTGAAGGAGTCGATATAGTTCACCGACAGCGAGACCTGATGCACGTCCTGTTTCCAGGTCGCGGTGGCATTGCCTTTGAACCGTGGCAAGGCGTGGGCAAAGTTCTGGTAGTTACGCTTGCCCACCAGGTTCTCAAGCCCATGGCCCACATCGGCCATGTACTTGTTCATGAACGTGCCACGGCCGCTGAAATACAGATCGCCCATCTCGCCCACATCCAACTGATAGTTGGCGGAGAAATCAAAGCCATCGGTTTCAAC
>DATJDE010000365.1:0-5151 GCA_035497595.1 Rhizomicrobium sp.
AATGACATTCTGGATTTTTCGAAGATCGAAGCGGGCAAGCTTGAGCTGGAGAGTGTTGCTGTCGATCTCAATGAGATTGCCGATGATGTGTTGAGCCTGTTCTGGGACCGGGCGGCGAGCAAGGGGTTAGATCTTGCGGCCTGTGTGGACCCGGCAACGCCGCAACTGGTGGCGGGCGATCCGGTGCGGTTGCGGCAGGTGGTGTCCAACCTTGTGAACAATGCGATCAAATTCACCGAACGCGGCGGGGTGATGGTGGAGATTGCGCCCGGCGCGGATGGGCTGTTGCGCATTGCGGTGCGCGATACCGGCATTGGCATTGCGCAGGACAAGCTTGGCTCGGTGTTCGGGGCCTTCACCCAGGCCGATCAATCCACCACGCGGCGCTTTGGCGGCACCGGGCTTGGGCTGGCGATCTGCAAGAAGCTGGTCGATGCGATGGATGGCGTGTTCGAGGTGACCAGCGAGATTGGCAAAGGATCGAGCTTTGCCTTTTCGGTTCCGCTGAAAACCCTTGAAGCGGCGGCGCCGTGGCCGCAAGCGGGTGCGGATGCGACGGTTATGCTGGCGCTGGAGTGCGCGCTGACCGCCGAGAGTTTGAACAGCTATTTCAGCCGTGCGGGCTATGCGGTGGCTGCGGACGGACCGTGCGCTGTGGCGGTGGTGGAGGCTGCGATGGTGGGCCGGGTGCAGGCGCAGACCATCATCTGCCTTTCGGCCTATGGCGATTCACAGCCGCAGACGCTGTTGCGGGACGGCAAAGTGGCGGCCTTGCTGGCGCAGCCGGTGCGGCGGCGCGACGTGGCCGAGCTGTTGCAGCGTATTGCCAGCGGTGCGCCGCTGGGCATTTGCGCGGCGGCGGAGAAAACGACTGCCGCTGCGTTACCGCGCTATGCGGGTGCGCGCGTATTGGTGGCCGATGACAGCGCGGTGAACCGCGAAGTGGCGCTGGAGGCGCTGCGCCGCTTTGGCATTGACGCCACGCTCGTCAATGATGGGCGGCAGGCGGTGGACGCGCTGGCGCAGCCCTTCGACCTTGTTTTGATGGACGGCAGTATGCCGGTGCTGGATGGCTTTGAGGCCACGCGCGAAATTCGTGCAGGCGAGGCGGAGCGGGGTGCGACGGCCGTTCCGATTGTGGCGCTGACGGCGCATGTGGTGGGCAGCGGCGCTGATGCCTGGCGGGCGGCGGGGATGGATGCGGTTTTGCACAAGCCGTTCACCTTGAAGGCGCTGGGAGAAATTTTGGCGTGCTATCTCACACCGGCAGAGGCAGAGACGCATGCGCCGGATGCAGCGCCGCCGGCGCAGGAGGATATTGCCGATCTTTCAGCCAGCCCCCTGTTTGATGCGGCGACGGTGGAGCAGTTGCAGAGTTTTGCGCTGTCCGACCAGGGTGATTTTGTGGCGCGGGTGCAGCGGCTTTATCTGGACAATGCGCCCAACTGCATTGCGGCCCTCAAAGCGGCGGAAGATGCGGGGAGCGCGGCATCCGCGGCCCATGCACTCAAGTCGATGAGTTACAACATTGGCGCGAAGGCGGTGTCGGGGCTGTGCGCCGACATGGAGCGCGGCGCGCGCGACGGGGTGATGCCGCAAGAGTCTGAGATTGCTGCGCTGGACGATGTTTTGCAGCGGACGCTGGCGGCGCTGGGTGGGGGTAATGGCGCGACGCTGGACCATACGGCGCAGTTGATGGCCGATCTGGAGCGCGCCATTGCCGAGGATGGCTTGCGCCTTGTGTATCACGCCCAGTTCGATGCGGGCACGCGCACCGTGGTGGGTTGCGAGGCGTTGGTGCGCTGGGACCATCCGCAGCGCGGGGCGGTGTCGCCTGCGCTGTTCATTCCGCTGGCGGAGCAGCATGGGCTGATTGGCAAGCTGACCCATTGGGTGTTCGACCGGATGATGGCGGAGATGGCGGGGGCCAGCTTTCCTGTTGCGGTCAACGCCTCGGCCATCGACTTTGCGCAAGACTGGTTTGTGCCGGATGTCGAGGCGTTGCTGGAAAAGCACCGGTTTGCGCCTGCGCGGCTTGAGGTGGAAATTACCGAAACGGCGCTGCTGGAGCAGCAGGATGCGGTGAAGGCCAATATGGAACGGTTGCAGGCGCTGGGTGTGAAGATTGCGCTGGATGATTTTGGCGCGGGCTATTCCAGCTTGCAGCACTTGCGCCGCTTCCCCTTTGACAAGCTGAAGATCGACCGCGAATTCATCACCGACTGTACTGCCGAAGTGCAATCGGCCACCGTGATTCATGCTGTGGCGAGTATTGGGCGGGCGCTGGGCATGAAGGTGGTGGCCGAAGGCGTGGAATCGGAAAACAATGCCCGCTTTTTGAAAATTGCCGGGGTTCATGCCTTGCAGGGGTTTCTGTTTGGCGAGCCGGTGCCGCGCGCTGAGATGCTGGAACTGGCCGCGCCGCCGACCGTTCTTTCGGCCTGAGATTTACCGCAGCAGCGTCACGCCGAACCGCAGCATGCGCGGGGCATCGAAACTGAGAACCGGGGTGGGGGCCGCGCTGGCGGTGGTGGCGATGGCTGCGTTGAACAGATTGTCGGCGGCGACAAACAGCGAGACCTGATCGTTAAGGCGATAGGCGATGCGGGCATCCACGGTGGTGGCGGGGCCAAGCGGCAGGGTGTTCTGGTCGTCGGCGAAGCGATTGCTCTCGTAATGCAAGTCGGCCGAGAGGGTGAGGCGCGCGAGGGGTGTTGCTTCGAGCCCGGCAGTCACAGTCCAGCGGGGCGCCTGGGCGGGGCGTAAAGAATGGGCGTGGGCATCGCTGAGGTTGAAGGCGGCGCGCAAGGTCAGATGTTTATCCAACGGATAGCGCGCACTGGCTTCGACGCCTGTGGCGTTGATGTTGCCTGCGTTGCGGCGCTGGAAGGCGTTGGGGCCGATGGTGACATTGGTGATGGCGGCGTGGAGCTGGTTGAAGAAAATGTCTCCATCCCACGAGAAGTCGCCGATTGTGCCGCCTGCGCCGAGTTCGACGCCGTAATATTTTTCGGGCGTCAGGTCCGGGTTGGCGGCGGTGGTGGTGTTGCCGAGGCGGAAGGGGCGGTAAAGCTCGTTCAATGTTGGTGCGCGGAAGCCGGCATAGGCGGCGCTGCGCACATAAAGATTTTCGGACAACGTGTACCGGGCGCCGCCGCGCGCGGTGGGGACGATGCCATGTTTGGCGGGGTAGAGTGTGGTGGCGGTTGCGCCGCTGGACAGAACGGTTTGGAAGAGATGGCCATTGCTGCTTTCCCAGCGGTCGGCGCGCAGGCCGAGCGTTAAAAGCAGAGCGCCGAGGTGGCTGGCGCCTTCCGCGTAAATTCCGGCGACAGAGGTTTTGCCGCCGGAGATGCGCCCTTGTGTGAAACTGCCCGCGACAGCGGAAAACTGTTCGCGGGAATTGCCGCGGGCGAAGCGAGCATCGGCGCCAAGCTCCCACTCCAGCCAATCGCGCGCGCCGCGCAACGCCGCGTTGAGGCCCCAGCCGATGGCGGGGGTGGCGTATTGGTTGTTGGCGGGGGTTGCCACTGCGCGGTCGGCGGAGACTGAGGCCGAGGAATTTTGCAGATCGCTGGAGCGCAGCCAGCCTTGTAGGCGCCAGCCGGGGGCTGCAAGCGTGACGCTGGTGCTGAGTCCGCTTGCTTCGGACGCTGTGCTACCCAGGCCGGATCTGCGCGCTTCGTCATAAACGCCGAAACGGGCGGAGAGCAGCGTGTCGCCCAGCACGGTGGTTTGGGCGCGCAAGGATGCACTGCGGGCATTGAGGGTAACCGGCACATCGGCGGGACCACGCTGGGCGGGGGAGACCGGAATCCAGCCGGCGGACGAATCTATCGCGGCGCTGGCGAAGAGGTTGACGGTGTCGAGCGATGCGCCGCCTGCGGCCGAGGCGTGGCCGGTGCCACGTTCACCCCAGGAGGCGCTGGCGGCAAGCGCGGTGTCTGTTTCTTCGCCCAGTGCGATGACGCCCGTGAGCGCGCCCGCACCATAAGGGCCTGCGCCCGCGCCGCGTACGATTGTGGCGCTGGCGATATCTTCAGGCGGCAATGCGCTCCAGATCACCCAGCCGCCGAACGGATCGTTTTGCGGCACGCCATCGAGCGTGACCAGCGCGCGGCCCGCGCCGGACGGGGCGATGGAGCGCAACGACACCCCTTGCGTGGTGGGATTGGCGGAGAGGGAGGCATTGCGGCGGAACAGGGAGAGGCCGGGCACCTGCGCCAAGGCGCTGTCGAGCCTGTCGGCCTTTCGCAAGGCGGCGGCATCGAGCGTGGTGCTGGAAAAGACGGCGGTGCCGAGCGGGGTGGGCGGGCCAGCCGTCACCACCACCGTCTCCAAATCCGCGGCTTTAAGCGGTGCCGCGCTGAGCAACAGCGCGGCACCGCAAGCAATTATCCCCCCACGCGCCATTCAGGCCAGACCCAATTCCCGTCTGGCAAAATCACCAGCGGTTTTATAATCGGCTTTGCCGTTGGGGGCGCGCAAGGTGAGGGTGGTTTCGAGCACCCGCTTGGGGGCTTTGTAATCGGCCAGGCTTTGGCGGACGTGCTGGCGCAAACCGGTTTCATCGAGCAGATGGCCGGGGGACAGATGCACCACGGCGGTCACCGCCTGGCCCCAGCGCTCATCGGGCAGGCCGATGACCAGCGCATCGGCGATGGCGGGATGGGTTTTGAGCGCCTCCTCCACTTCCTCGGGATAGACTTTTTCGCCTGCCGTGTTGATGCAGACGCTGCCGCGCCCGAGCAGCGTGAGACTTCCATCGGCTTCGACCCGGCACCAGTCTCCCGGCATGGAATAGCGCACGCCTGCGATGGTGCGGAAGGTTTGGGCGGTTTTTTCCGGGTCTTTGTAATAGCCGCGTGGGATGGGCGGGCATTGCGCGATCATGCCGGTGCGCCCGGAGCCGGGCAGGACTTCGCGATCCTCCTCATCGAACACTTTGCAGCGTTCACCGATCTGGAAGCTGGCGGTTTTGATTTCACCGTCTTTGCTCATTTGCGAGGAGCCGAGGCCGACGCTTTCGGACGAGCCGAAACTGTCGGTCAGGACGACTTGCGGCATGTGGCGGATCAGGCCGCGCTTGACCTCGATGCTCCACATCACGCCGGAGGACACCATGCTGACGACCGAGCTGAGATCGAAGCG
>DATJDE010000366.1:0-2942 GCA_035497595.1 Rhizomicrobium sp.
TTGCGTTACGCCGATTGGGCCGGTACGTGCGACGCGCTTCATCTCTGGACGCAGGTCGTAGGGAAAGTACGCCTCGCTCAAACGCCGTGGCTCAATCACTCCTGGCAAACGCCGCTTTATGTGACATCTCGCGGATTGAGCACGGGGCCAATTCCTTATCAGCATCGCTATTTCGATATCGAGTTCGATTTCATGACGCATGTTTTGCGTTTACGCAGCGATACAAAAGAAATTGCGTTGCCGCTTGGAGCTATATCGGTGGCCGAGTTTTACGCTCAGGTTATGAGCGCTCTCGATACGCTCGAAACGCCCGTTACGATATTTGCGATACCGAATGAGATGCCGCAAGCAACGTCATTTTCACAGGACACGCACATACGGGAATATGACCCCGTGTTTGCGCACAGATTCTGGCGCGTGCTGTTGCAAACAGACCAGATTTTCAAAGCCTTTCGCACCGGCTTTCTCGGCAAGGCAAGCCCCGTTCACTTCTTCTGGGGCAGTTTCGACCTCGCTGTGACACGCTTCTCGGGCCGCAGGGCGCCGCTTCATCCGGGTGGAGTTCCCCATCTTCCCGATGCGGTTGCGCGCGAAGCCTATTCACACGAAGTCAGCAGCGCGGGATTTTGGCCGGGCAATCCGGGCGATGCCGCGTTTTATTCTTATGCCTATCCGGAGCCTGCAGGATATCGCGAAAAGAAAATTTCTCCGGCGACTGCCTATTTCGACACAGCCTTCGGAGAATTCATTTTGCCTTACGAAGAAATGCACAAAACTGCCGATCCCGGCGCCACACTCATGGATTTTCTGGCGTCCACCTATACCGCGGCTGCGGACGCAGCAAATTGGGATCGCACCGCGCTTGAATGTTCAATGGGACGTCCGGGGCGGCCGCGTCCAGTGGCCGAATGAGTTCGGTCATTCATGCAAACTGCGATGCAGCCGTCGCAAAAGCGGTGACGTCAAGTTCGGCGACGCAACATCCAAAACTCGTTTTGGCTGCGACAATCCTGGCATCCGGTCTGGCGTTCGTCGACGGATCGGTCGTCAATATCGGATTACCTGCCATTCAAGAATCCCTGCACGCAAGTGCGGGTGACTTGCAATGGATCGTCAATGCCTATCTCCTGCCGTTGAGCGCATTGTTGCTGTTCGGCGGGGCGGCAGGTGATCGATTTGGACGAAGGCTGTTGCTCATTTTGGGTATTGCGCTGTTTGCCCTGTCTTCGATTGTGTGCGCCATGGCGCCGAATCTTTTCTGGCTTCTATCCGGGCGAACGGCACAGGGAATAGGTGCCGCAATATTGATACCGAATAGTCTTGCGATCCTTGGCGCGTCGTTCTCGGGCGAAGCGCGCGGACGCGCAATCGGCATATGGGCGGCGATGGGCGCGGTGGTCGGGGCAGCGGGCCCAGTGATTGGTGGATGGCTGATCGACGAAGTCGGATGGCGCGCTATATTTCTCGTCAACATACCGCTCGCACTCGGCGCGATCTTGTTGGCGCTGGGTTTTATTCAAGAACCGCGCGGCACATCCGAAAAACAATCTTTGGATTTTGCGGGCGGTCTTTTGGCAACATTGGCGCTTGGCGCACTGACTTGGGGACTGACAATCGGTTCCGGCCACCGGGGCTGGACACTTACCGCACAACTCGCACTTGCGGCCGGCGTGGTTTTGTCTGCCGCTTTTATCTGGATTGAAAAAATTCGCGGCGAGCGCGCGATGATGCCGTTGGTGCTTTTCAGATCCACAAGTTTCGTGGGCCTTTCACTGTTAACGTTCCTTTTATATGGCGCGTTGGGTGGACTGCTGGTGCTGCTGCCTTACGTGTTGATCGAAGTCGGCAGATATTCCGGAACGGCGGCGGGCGCTGCACTGTTACCCTTTCCGCTTGTGCTGGCGCTTACGTCACCAGCGATGGGCGCATTGGCCGGCCGCACCGGTTCCAAACTCTCCCTCGCCATCGGACCGCTGATTGTTGCGGCGGGCTTTCTGCTGTTGTTGCGGTTCGGCGCGAACGGAAATTATTGGACGGATGTTCTGCCCGGACTTTTGATCATTGCGGTCGGCATGGCGGGCGCTGTGGCGCCGCTCACTACTGCCGTCCTCACCTCCGTGGACGCACGTCATACGGGCTCTGCATCAGGACTTAACAGCGCGGTGGCCCGCACGGGAGGACTTGTCGCCACCGCATTGCTCGGCGCAGTTCTCGCTGCAACCGGAACAAGTATCGTCGGTAAATTCCATTCCGCAGCGATTGTCGGCGCGGCAATATCCATCGCAGCGTCCTTAAGCGCGTTCGGGCTGATCAGAAACAATAAAGCGTAAGGTCTAGACAGGCAGATCATTACAAGCGCAACCGCCATGATATCATAAGGCGTTGACCACTTCCGAGGCCCTAGTCCCAAGTTTGAAAGGTGTTCTGCGATGACCTTAAAAGACAAACGTGCATTGGTGATCGGCGGCGGTTCGGGCACTGGACTTGGTGTGGCGCGAGGCGCCGCGAGAGAAGGCGCGGACGTGCTGATCGCCTCGCGCGATGCAGAGAAGATCGCGGCGGCCGCGAAAAACATCGGCGCGACATCGGCGGCCATCGACATGCGCGATGAAAACAACGTCAAGCAATTCTTCAAAGACAATAGCGCGTTCGATCACATCGCGTTCACCGCAGGCGATTGGGAGAGTCTTATGCCCGGCGCGGTTGCCGTGGCCAAACATGGCGCGACCAAGCTGCCGCCGGGCGGCTCCTACACCATCACCAACGGTATGCTCGCGCACAGACCCATGAAGGGGATGCCCACCGTCGCAGCCAGCGCCAGTGCGGTGGGGATTGGCGCACCAGCGGGGGTATTTCGCGCGCTAAACGGGGCTCTTGAATCAGCGTGATCATCAGTTTTTTGTTGTCGCAAACCAAGCCCTCGATGCCAACGAAACCGAGGT
>DATJDE010000367.1:0-2405 GCA_035497595.1 Rhizomicrobium sp.
GATTGCCGACGCCTCGGCGTGGGAAGAGGTCAGTTACCAGGACGATCCGGCGACCTCGCCCATCTCCTACGCGCACCCGGCCCAGGCGATCTAAGGCCGGCCTTCGCCCCCGCGAACACCGCAAAAACGACGGTCCCGTCCAGCGACGGGGCCGTTTTTGTTTGTGCGCCGCCGTTCCCGGCGTCACGTACCATTTCACGTTTTCGCGACGCGCGACGTGCCTTGCCGCGCAAACGCGTGGTATAAAAACCCTCCACCGCGGGCCCTAGGGCTGCCCGGGGGCCTCCGCAGGCGCTGCAGCGCGCAGCTATCCGGCCTGGGGGGGAGGGGAATCAGCGATTTCGGCGACGGACGCCAATTCAAGGAACAGCGCCCGCAGTTCGGGGTCTGTCATGGACGCGGCGGCGGCTCGAAGATGGGCGGCCGCGGCGGGCGAAAGGGGTTTTGATCGGGACGGCTCCACCGGGGCCGGCGGTTGGGGAACCACTTTCACGGTAACCGCACTGGCGCTGGTGCCGATGGCATCGGCGGCGGCCAGGATCTGCGTCTGCATCAATCGCAGGCGGGCGGCCCAGGCGGGTGTGGTAGCCAGAAAGACAAGGCGGCCGTAGCGCAGGTTGGCGAATCGCACCTCGTCGCGCAACGGCAAAGGCAATGTCTGGCGCAATGCACGATCGAGCGCTTCCAGCGCACCGGCCTTTCGGGCCAGGGCGGCGAAGGAGCCGCAATCGGCCAGGGCTTTCGGGCCGTGGCCAAGGCGGCGCAGTCTTTCGCTTTGGTGGCCCATGGCATGGGCGGGTTCGTGGCGTTTGAAATCTTGCGCCGCGCGCCGCAGCGCGTGACCAAGCTGGTTTTGATGAGCGGCATTGCGCCTGCCGATACGCCCAAACAGACCGTGCGCCGCGAAGGCTATTTGCGCCTTGTGGAGCAGGGCAAGTTTGACGGCATCATCGAAGAACGCGTGCCGATGCTGGTGAACCCAGCCCGGGTGAATGACGAGAGCGTTACGCGCATTTTGCGCCAGATGGCAAGCGATACGGGACCGGATATTTTTCAGCGTCAGCAGCGCGCGATCATGGCGCGGGCCGACAGCAGGCCCACGCTTGGCACTATCAAATGCCCGGCCTTGCTGATGTTCGGACGGCAGGACGGGATTTCCAATCTCGATCATCAGAACGAGATGTTGAACGGCATTGCCGGTGCGCGGCTCGAAATTCTGGAAGATTGCGGGCACATGATGACCATCGAGCGGCCTGAGAAGGTGAATGACGTTTTGACGGGATTCCTTTCGTAAGACTGAGGTTTCGTCTCGGACAAACGGCTACGCGACGCGCCGAAAAACGGCGTGTGTTGGTCTGCCTGGAGTTCTTGGGATTTGGGTATTATGTCATAAGCAGCGTGACGCTGCAAGGTGTAGGCGGCTTTTTATAGGATAAAAAGCAACGGCCGGATCCAAGTGTTTGAAAATACTCGAATCCGGCCGGTTGTTTTGGGCGCGGGTTTAGCCGGAAATCTCTTTGCGTACGATTTTCGTGCCGTCGACCATCGCCTTCAGCTTGCCGAAGGAGACTTCGCGCGAGAGATATTTCATGCCGCAATCCGGCGCGATGATCAGTTTTTCCGGCGTGGTGTATTTCAGCGCGTCACGGATACGCTGGGCCACAATTTGCGGTGTTTCGATGGTGAGATCGTTGAGATCGATCACGCCATACATCACCGTCTTGTTCGGCAGGTCGCGCAACACCGCCGGATCAAGGCGGGGCTGTGAGGCTTCGATCGAGATGATCTCTGCGGCGCAGTCTTCCAGCTCGGGCAGGAAGGAGTAGCCGTTTGGTTTGGCGGCTCCGCGATGGACATGGGCGTAGCCGAAGCAGACATGCAGGGCGGCGCGGCCATTGGTGCCTTCCAGCGCGCGGTTGATCGCCTTTACCGCATATTTGCGGGCAGCATCCGGCCTTGCCTGCACGTAAGGCTCATCGAGCTGCACGATGTCGACACCGGCGGCGAACAGCGCCTTGATGTCTTCATTGACGGCCACGGCATAATCCATCGCCAGGGCTTCATCATCGGCATAGAAATCGTTCTGCGCCTGCTGGGTCATGGTGAAGGGGCCGGGAATGGTGATCTTCAGCGGCTTGTCGGTGGTGCGCTTGAGGAGCGGCACGTCCTGCGCCTCTATCGGGCCTATTCTGCGGATGGCGCCAGAGACGCGGGGGACGGGGTTGGAGGCGCCTGTGCGATCCAGCGCGGCGCCGGGGGTGTTGATGTCGATTCCCGAAAGGGCGTTGGCCAGACGGTTGGA
Source organism: Rhizomicrobium sp. (assembly GCA_035497595.1). Classification (GTDB taxonomy): domain Bacteria; phylum Pseudomonadota; class Alphaproteobacteria; order Micropepsales; family Micropepsaceae; genus Rhizomicrobium. The sequence continues at coordinate 2,303 of DATJDE010000367.1, forward strand.
ATAGCTTTCCCGCCGCATTTCGCCATCGCCGATGATGTCGATGCCTGCACGTTCCTGATCGTGGATGGCAATGACGGTGGCATCGTCCTGGGCCTGGGCCAGA
>DATJDE010000368.1:0-3386 GCA_035497595.1 Rhizomicrobium sp.
TTGAGCGCTGGCGATATTGCGATTGAGGAAGAAAGCGTGGCGGAAGGGCTGGCTCGGTTCTTCATTCGCGATCCCGCTGGAAACAGAATCGAGCTCGGGCAGCGGTGATCCTCCTGCGGGGCCGCTCTTTGTTGCAGGCACGCCCCTACCCGAAGCTTTTCTCGCCGCGCTCTAAAACCTTCGACCTCCCCACAAGGGGGAGGTAAAAGAAAAAATGACCATCACTCTTGCCGACCTCAAAGCCCGCCTCGTTCCCGGCCAGCGCCTTCTCGGCCTCGACCTGGGGGAGAAAACCATCGGCCTTGCGCTGTCGGACACGATGACGACCATTGCCACGCCGCTGGAAACATTGGCGCGGGGCAAGTTCGCCATTGATGCGGGGAAAATTCTCGCCCTCATCGCGCAGCACAATATCGGCGCGCTGATCGTGGGCCTGCCGCTGAACATGGATGGGAGCGATGGGCCAGCCGCGCAATCGGCCCGCGCCTTCACCCGCAACTTCGCCGCCAAATCCGATATCGCCATTGTGTTGCAAGATGAGCGGCTTTCCACCGCCGCCGTGACCCGCACGCTTTTGGAGGCTGATTCCTCCCGCGCCCGGCGTGCGGCTGTGGTGGACAAGATGGCGGCTGCCTATATCCTGCAAGGCGCTCTCGACAGGTTGCGCACCTTGCCAAACGCATGACGGCTGACAAAGACCGCCCCGCTAAATTTTACTGGTTGCCGCCCGGCGCACGCCCGCCGCACCCGATTCCGCGCCAGCAGGAGACGGTGTTCCTTCTGGTCGGCATGACCATTCTGTTCAGCGGCTATGATCTTAATGTCTTCGGCATGGCGCTGCCGCAGATTCAGCGTGAGCTGAACATTCCTGAAAACATGGCGGCGGTGACGATCAGCTATTTTCGGCTGGCGGCATTGGCGGCGCTGTTCGTGGCCCCGCTGGCCGATATTGTGGGGCGCAGGCGGCTGCTGCTCATCACCGTTTCGGGCGAGGCACTCGCGACCATCGCCACCGCTTTTGCGCAGGATTACAGCCAGTTCGTTACCTTTCAAATTCTGGCGCGCATCTTCGGCTATAGCGAGGAGATGTTGTGCTTCGTGGTGATCGCGGAGGTGATCGACAGGCGCGTACGCGGCTGGTCCATCGGCACGCTGGGCGCGATCAATGCGACTGGCGCGGGGTTGGCGGCGGTTGTGTTTGGGCTGGTGAATTTTCTGCCTTATGGCTGGCGCTCTTTATATATGCTCGGCGGAGGGGCGTTGCTGATCCTCGCTTTCTACCGCCGCCTGCTGCCGGAGACCGAGCGCTTTCAACTGCACCAGAAACAGTTGGGTGTTGTGACCTCACGCACCGCGCAGGCTTTCGCCATGGTGCGCGCGCTTTTCACCGAACATCCGCGCCGCCTTGGCGCCATGCTGGTGTTCATGTTCGCCTTTGGCTTCGCCATGGGCCCGGCCTCGGTGATGACCTCCAAATTCCTGCAAACCACCCATGGCTACACGCCGGGGCAGGTTTCAATTTTATTTCTGCTTGGCGGGATTGTTTCGGTGATCGGCAATGTGGCCGCGGGCCGGGTGTCGGACCGGGTTGGCCGCAAGCGGATGCTCTTTATCACCACGCTGATCGGCGGGGCGGGGTTTGCGCTGTTCTATAGCGGGCTGGATGGCTGGGGATTGCCGCTATTCTGGATTGTGGCGCTGTTCGGTTTTCTGTCGGGCGAGGCATTGGCGGCGGGCTATCCGTCTGAAATCTTCCCCACCGCCTATCGCGCCACCGCCACGACGTTGCGCTATGTCGCCACCATTCTGGGCGGGGCGCTTTCGCTCTGGCTGGAAGGCACATTCTATGACTGGTTCGGCGCGCACGGCCCTGCCATCATGCTGCCGCTGATCGCCATTCCGGTGGCGTTGGTGGCGGTCGGGTTTTTACCCGAAACCGCACAAAGACGCCTTGAAGATATTACGGGAGAGGATTTGACATGAGCCGCCGCACACTTTTTGCGTCTGCCCTGATCGCCGCCGCCGTCTCGACATCGGCCACTGCAGAAACACGCCTTGATACGACAGACAACCACAGCTTGCGCCACTCGCTTACCGATATGGCGGTTGAATGCGATGGCCAGCCCCGCGGGCCGTGCTTCCTGGAGCTGCTCAAGGGAGACGAGGCGATCAGAAAAGATTTTTTCGCCAAACACATGAACGGCCTTACCAAGGACGACTACAAAAAGACGCCTGGCCTCGCTCTAACCGACTCGGACTTTTTCAAACGCCAGAAAGAGGTTGAAGTGCTGTATAAAAACTACATGCACAACATCACGCTGGCGCAGTACAAAGCCCGCATCGCCGCCGCTAAATAATCACTCCGGGATCAGCTTACCGGGGTTGAGGATGCCTTTGGGATCGAGGCTGTGTTTGATGGCGCGCAGCACATCCATCCCCAGATCGCCCTTTTCCTGCGCGATCCATGGCAGATGATCTTCGCCCACGCCGTGATGGTGGCTGATGGTGCCGCCATTGGCGACAATCGCATCGGATGCCGCGCGTTTGATCTTGCGCCATTGGGCGACTTCACCATCGAGCTGGCGCGGGAAGATATAGGTGAAATAGAGGCTCGCTCCATCGGGGTATGAGTGGCTGATATGCGCCATCACAATGCCGCGCGCGTTCGGGCTGGGCGCGTTTTGCACCATGGCAGCGTGGAGCGCCGTGGTCACCGCACGGTGCAGCCGGTCGATGTTGGACCAGGCTGTGGAGGTTTCGAGTGTATCCACGCCGACCGCGCGATCCATCATCGGTTCGCGCATGTAAGGCCCGTGAAAACGTCCCTCAAACCAGCGCGTGCCCATGCTGCGGCCCACGCCTAACGCGCCAAAGCGCTTGGCGATGTGATCGAATGTGCGCTGCGCATGCGCCACTTCATGAGAGGCACCTTCAAAACCCGCGATGAGCGCGGAGGGCGCCTTGTTCAGCCCGCGAAAGGCGAGGAAGCGCTCGGTCAGCGCTGTTTTCAGCCCCCCGCTTTTGCCCGCATCGGCCATGGCGCGGTAGATGCGTGTTTCATCCGCATCTGAAAGGCGCAGCATTGCGGCGGCAACACCTTCGCGCTGCGCCGTGCGGATGGCCTCGGTTCCCGATGCAAAATCCTTGAACAGGTAGCCGGTATAGAGTTTCTTCGCGGGCACCTCACGAATGCGCACGCGCGCCTGTGTGACAATGCCAAACGCCCCTTCGGAGCCGAGGAATATGTCTTTCAACCGCGGCCCCGCCGCCGAGGCCGGAAACGCATCTGTCGCCAGCAGGCCGCGCGGTGTGGCGGCGGTGACCGAGACAAGCCAATCTTTCGAGCGGCCATAGCGGCCGGATTGCTGGCCCGCGCCGGCATGGGC
>DATJDE010000369.1:0-3379 GCA_035497595.1 Rhizomicrobium sp.
AAAGCTCTTTGTTGTTCAGCATCGTCGCCCCCAATACTGGTTCAGAGAAACAAGTCCGAGTGGCCTTCGTTCAAACAAAAAGGCCCGGATCAACCGGGCCTTTGAATTAGAGCATCGCAGGGATCACGCGATCCGGTGGCTTGTGGCCATCCGCGAAGGTCTTGATATTGATGATCACTTTCTCACCCATATCAATCCGCCCCTCCAGCGTGGCAGAGCCCATATGCGGCAGCAGAAGCACATTCTTCAACTTCAGCAGTTTCGGATTGACGGCGGGCTCATGCTCGAACACATCCAGCCCCGCGCCTGCCAGCAGGCCGCTTTCCAGCATCCGCGCCAGTGTGTTCTCGTCGATCACCTCGCCGCGCGAGGTGTTGACGATATAGGCGCCCGGCTTCATCAGCTTCAAACGCCGCGCCGACAACAGGTGATAGGTCGCCGGCGTATGCGGACAGTTGATGGATACAATGTCCATCCGCGCCAGCATCTGGTCCAGGCTCTCCCAATAGGTCGCCTCCAGCTCGTTCTCGATGTCCGCATGCACCGGTTTGCGGTTGTGATAGTGGATCTGCAGGCCGAAGGCCTTGGCCCGCCGCGCCACCGCCTGGCCGATGCGGCCCATGCCCACAATGCCGAGCCGCTTGCCCCAGATCCGATGCCCCAGCATCCACGAAGGCGACCAGCCGCGAAAATTCTCGTTCTCGAGCTCCTTCACCCCTTCCACCAGCCGCCGCGGCACCGCCAGAATCAGCGCCATGGTCATGTCGGCGGTATCTTCGGTCAGGACCCCCGGCGTGTTGGTGACGGCGATCCCGCGCTCCAGCGCGGTCTTCACGTCGATATTGTCCACCCCGGTCCCAAAATTGGCGATCAGCTTGAGGTTCGGCCCCGCCCGCACGATCACCTTGGAGTCGATCCGGTCCGTCACCGTCGGCACCAGAACATCGGCCTTCTGCATCGCTTCGATCAGCTCGGCCTGGCCCATGGGCGTATCATCGACGTTCAGGCGGGTATCAAACAGCTCACGCATGCGCGTCTCGATCGCGTCCGGCAGTTTGCGGGTAACGATGACGAGCGGCTTTTTGACGGGCATGAGGCCTCCAGCGGGCCAAATGAGGCTGGCCCGGTTCGGCCTCGGTATTAGCAGAAGTCACCCTCCGGTCAAGGATTGGAAAGGCCTGATGGGCTGTTTTGCTTGGCTATGACGTTGTGGTTACAGTCCTTTTTTCCGAACGACAGGGAGCCGGGTGCGTATGCAGCGTTTGCGTGGGGTTTTCGCAGGTTTTGCGGTCTTGAGTATTGCCTTTGGCACCATGGGGTTCGACCGCGACGCGCCGACCAATGTGCGCCGCTATGTGAGTTTGGCCCGGGCCAACGTGAACATGCGCGAAGGCCCCAGCTTCGACCACAAGATCAGGTGGGTCTACCACCGGGAGGGCCTGCCGGTCCTCATCCTCTCCCAGTTCGATGTCTGGCGCCGGGTGCAGGATTCAGATGGCGCCGTGGGCTGGATTCAAAGTTCCATGCTCTCCGCTGCCCGCACCGTGGTGGTCAAGGGCAAAAAGCCGGCCCCCTTGCGCGACGCCAAACGCAAGGATGCACATGTCTCCGCCTATATGGCGCCGGGCGTGGTTGCCCGGGTGCAAAGCTGCACCTCCGAATTCTGCACCATCGTTACCGCCGGGGCAGTAGGGTGGATCAACAAGAAGTTCATATGGGGAGTCGACCCGGGTGAGACCTTCTGACGAATCCGGCGTGACCGATCCACGCCGATTCCACGTGCCGGGCGGTGAACCCGCCGGCAGCCCCGCTCTGGAAGCCGCGGCGGAGGCAGAAGGACTAGCGCGCTGGTGGCGCGCACCCACCGGCCTCTCCGCAACGGGAGACGGGATCGCAAGTCCCGCAGGGCAAGTCTCCTGGGCGATGTATGAATGGGCCCGCAACCCATATGTTCTGCTCATCACCATCTATCTGTTCGCCCCTTACTTCGCCAATGAAGTGGTGGGCGATGGCGTGCGCGGCCAATCCTTGTTCGGCGCCATTCAGGCCTATAGCGGCATCGTGATCGCCCTGCTCGCGCCCTTCCTCGGCGCGGTCGCTGATTGCGGGGGGCGCCGCAAACCGTGGATCGCGCTCTACACCCTCATCCTGGCCGCCGCGATGATCCCCATGTGGTTCGCCATGCCCCATTCCACCGGCATGGCGCTGTTCACAGTCGGCCTGCTCATTGCGCTCGCCAATGTGGCGTTTGAATTTTCCGCCGTGTTTCACAATTCGCTGCTGCCCACCATTGCGCCTGCGCGCAGCATTGCAGGGCTCTCCGGCCTGGCGCTGGCGCTGGGCAATGCGGCAGGGGTGTTTCTGTTGCTCTTTGTGCTGATCTGTTTTTCATTGCCGGGCGCTGTGCCGTGGAGCTTCATTCCCGCAGAGCCTTTATTCGGCATCAACCAGGCGCTGCATGAGCCCGAACGGCTGGCTGGCCCGCTCTGCGCCCTATGGCTGATCATATTCAGCTTGCCGCTGTTTCTCTTCACACGTGATCGGCCGTCGGCGAACATCCCGCTGCTGAGTGCCATGAAAGCGGGCGTGAGAAGCGTCATCCGCACCACCCGCAGCCTGAAACATTATCGCAATGTCGGCACCTATCTGCTGGCGCGGATGTTCTACAATGATGGCATGACCGCGGTGCTGGTGTTCGGCGGCATCTATGCGTCCAGCACCTTCGGCTGGGGCCCCATCCCCATGCTGGCCTATGGCATCGAACTCAGCATCTTCGCCGTACTGGGGGGCTTTTTCGGCGGCTGGCTGGACAACCGCTTCGGCTCCAAACGCGCCATCTTCATCAGCATCGGTGGAACGACGCTTTTCCTGTTGTTGTCGCTGACCATGGGGCCGGACAGAATTCTCTGGTTCTTCCCTTACGATGCCACGCAGCCCAAGCTGTGGAATGCGCCGTTCTTCAACACCTGGCCGGAAATCATTTTTCTGGGTCTGGTCAATTTCATCGCGGTGCTGATCACAGCAGGGTATGCCAACAGCCGCACCATGCTCGCCCGCATCGCCCCGCCAGAGCGGATGACCGAATTTTTCGGGCTTTATTCTTTATCCGGCCAATCCACCAGCTTTCTGGCAACGGGATTTGTCGGCTGGCTCACCTATGCCGCAGGCAGCCAGAGGATAGGGCTGCTGGGCGAGGCCGTGTTTCTGCTGATCGGTTTGGCGATCATGGTCTTCGTGAAAGAAGAGCGGACCACAGCGGTCTAAAGCGGTTCCAGGAAAAGTGTGCAGCGTTGGTACGCTGCCGCTACCAACTCCGTCCGGAACCGCGACAAAACAAAAGTATTCGCCGGACCATGGCTTGCATGGCCCGGCGAAACAC